>NZ_JBAEAP010000383.1:0-5484 GCF_056205495.1 Psychrobacillus sp.
GCGAAGATAAATAATTGCTTCAACCAGACTGGTTCTTTCCATATAATAAAAACCTTTTTCTGTTGAATTGTTAAAAACATTAAAATACTAACGCCTGCAACAATTAGCCTTACGGTTAAGAAAAAAGACACGCTTAACTCACTATTATGTAGGACCCATTCCATCATGGGTCCTGTAGCCCCCCACAAAATAGAACCAATAATTATTAAAATTATTCCCTTTGACCGTTTCATGTTGACTTCCTCCCTTGTAACTCAAATATTTATTAGGTATTTTAACCCATATTTTAATTTTTCATGAATATATTGTTCTATGCTAATGACTATATTATCTATATTCTGTATAATTACTATTAGATAATTTTTATGGGGGACTGACGATGTATCTGCAGGAAAAACAACTGGATTTAAGTGAAGCTGTGTTAAATCATATACCATACCCTACCTTTTTGACAGATGAGGGTGGTAATATCGTTTGGTGGAGCCAAGAAGCAGAAAAGCACTTTGGATATACTTCCGAAGAAGTAAAGGGTTCAAATTTACCGTTTTTTAATGATTATACTCACGGTCACCTGATTGCCAAATGGGACAAAATTATCGCGAAAGAAGAACCAATTCGCATTAATTCAGTAACATTGTATAAAAAGGATAAACAATTATTAAAAACATCGCTTATACTAAAATCCCTAACTATTCATGATATAACGTACGTCTTATTCCAATTTGATACCGATCAAATAAAAAGTTCAGATCAAACAGCTTCATTTGAACTTGAAATCTTGAAGAAAGCTTTATCCCATAGCTTTATGGTTCTCTACCTTGATAAGGAAGGATTAATCATGCACGCAAACGATCTTTTCCTTAAAAAGAGTAATTGGACCCCTAAAAGAATCGTGGGTAAATCCTTTTGGCAGCTCTTTCCTAATACGACTGAGCATATTGCCGTAGCAGATGGAATAATGAACTCGATTCAAAGAGGCAGTACTTATCAAGGTACAGTAGAAAAAATGACTAAAGACGGGCTCAGCTATTGGGTCGACCTTATAGCTATTCCAATTACGGATATTGAAAATAATACGCTTTACTATATTCTTTTGGAAGAAGAAGTTACAGAAAAAAAATTATTACAAACCCGCCTAGAAGAAATTGCTTATGTAGATGCAGAAACAGGCCTGATGAGTAGACATCGTTTAGAACAAGTTGTTAATGAGCATATCGAGGAGCAAAAGAACTTTTCATTTGTTTTTATAAGCATCAATCAATTTTATACGTTAAAGGAAATACTAGATGTTGAAACAGAATCCTTCCTAATGATAGAGCTAACGAAAAGATTAAAAATCTACTTTGAAGATTCTATTATAGCTCGAGCGGGCAGAGATGACTTTGCCGTAATCACTCCACTAAGCGATTGGTATATTGAAGGGTTCATACATTTCTTAAAACAAAACCCAATTTATGTGGAAAACAAAGTTATCCCAATAACCGTAAGTGGAGCAATCACTAGATTCCCTGAAGACCAACAGACCTATTTACATCTTTTAAAAGCAACAAATACAACACTTCAAAAAGTAAAATTAGAGGGCGGGGGAATCATTTCATCCCTTTCTCAATCGGATCATCATAAGCTTACCAGATCCCTACAAATTGAAAAAAGATTAATAGAAGCACTCAACCATAATGACTTTCATGTTATGTATTTACCTCAACGTGAGGTGACTTCTGGGAAAGTTACTTCCGTAGAAGCTTTAGTTCGTTGGGAAGACGAAGTTCTTGGAGTTATTAACCCAGACGAGTTAATACCAATAGCAGAGGAAACCGGACTTATAAATGAAATAGGCATGTTTATGCTAGAAAAATCCTGCGAACAAGCTGCAATCTGGCAGGAAAAAGGCTTATCCGTTAAGGTTAGCTATAACTCTTCCATAAGAGAATTTAGAGATAAAAATATGGTCAAGGCTATACGTGCTGCGCTAAAAAAATATAATTGTTCTCCAGAACTATTACAATTAGAGTTTACAGAGAAGTTTGCATTGGAAGCTGAGGCAGAAAAAAATATTGTGAAGCAAATGCAGACCCTTCATCAAGAAGGAATAACTTTTGCATTAGACGATTTTGGTACGGGCTATGCTTCATTAAGATATTTACAGTTACTACCAATAGGCAAGCTGAAAATAGATAAATCTTTTGTAAATTCCATCATGCAACAAGAAAAACTTCAGCAACTGATCCAAGGTTTAATCCATTTTGGACAATCTCTTGGCGTGAAGGTTGTTGCAGAAGGCGTAGAATCAAAGGAACAATATAATGCACTAAAGGATATGGGCTGTGATGCAGTTCAGGGCTACTATATTAGCGAACCAATTACTGCAGATCAAGTTGAAAAGTTAATTAGATCTACAGAAAATGTATAATAGTAAAGAAGAGGTCTTGAATTACTCAGGACCTCTTCTTCTATAGTATAGCAAGATAGATAATACGCCTTAACATTATTATATGGATCATCCCACTTCCCCTATTTACAGCTCTATTAGCATTCCAGGAGTGGCTAGATCAATATTTTCATTTCCTTCATTTCTAGCACTTTTCAGCAGATTGTCTAAATCTCCGTAGTGTGGAAGGTGTGTTAAAATCACTTTTTTGGCTTTAGATTGACTAGCTAGTAGCCCTGCCTCTTTTGAATTCATATGTCCAGATGAACTGCCATCCATATTCTCATATAAACTACTTTCTACAATTAGTAAATCAGCCTCCTCAGCAAAATCAATTAGCTCCTTCATATAACTTGTATCTGATGTATACACTATTTTTGTATTTTCACTTTCAATTTTAATGCTATAAGTTTCGACCGGATGGATATTCCTCAAAAAAGTGAAAGTAAAGGGTCCAATATGTATCTCACTTTTTTCATTAAATGAGGAGAATTTAGAGTACTCTACTTCCTCCACTTTTCTTTTTATATCCTCATCATTAGGTCCGTATATTTGTAAATGCTCATTTGCTCTACCAATCTTAGTGTTAACTAATCTGGAGAACAAATAAGCACCAATGTCACTACTATGATCATAATGATAATGAGACAGCATGACGTGGTTTATATCATTCAAGTTTATATACTTTTGAACTTCCATTAGTACTCCACTTCCACAGTCTACTAGCACAGAAAAATCACCTTTTTCAATTAGATAGCCTGAGCAAGGTCCATTTTCTTTTGGATATCCTCCCCACATTCCAATTACCCTACATTTCATATGAAGCTCCCCCATTTCTTTTTCTTCCTAATTACTTTTTCGTCACTTCTCCTCCCACTTCCTCTTTTATAAAAAAAGCAGCTCCCGAATATATAATTTCAGGAGCTGCTTTATGTAATCTACTTAACCACGCCCTCAAAAAAACGGGGAGGATTATTTGTTCAGCTAGGCTTTACTTTCTTCTTCCTCAAAGTCTGTAGCCATATTTGTGTTATGATTTCAGCGAAAACTAGCCCCATTGCAACCGCTCCGGAAATCATTAAGGCAAGCGCAGCATATTCTACAGCTGTTCCGTAATCCTCCTCGACTACATTTCTCATTGCATTATAAGCAGAACCTCCTGGAACGAGCGGTATAATGCCCGCAACACTAAATATAATCATTGGCATTTTAAATTTTTTCGCCATTATATGAGCAACAAATGCAATAGAGAATGCACCAGCAAAGGTAGACACAATAGGATCATCAGTGTAATATCTCATAATCGAGAATACAAGCCAACCGACCATCCCAACTAATCCACAGTATATGAGGGATTTTCTCGGTGCGTTAAAAATTACTCCAAATGCGGCAGCTGCAATAAAGCTTATGATACCTTGTAGAACAAAAGTCAACTCGATCCCTCCTTATAAAGATAGTATAAATGCCACTCCTGCTCCAATAGCGAAGGCAGTTAGAAAGGCTTCTGCTCCCTTGGATAGTCCCGACATAAAGTGCCCTGCCATTAAGTCTCTGACTGCGTTTGTTATAAGCAAGCCAGGAACAAGAGGCATTACCGAGCCAATAATAATTTTGTCAATTTCAACGCCATATCCATAACGAACGGAAAGTGTGGCAATCATACTAATGATAAGTGCAGCAAAAAATTCAGCAAAGAATTTCACTCTTGTTTTTCTTTCCAGTAAATCAGCAACGGCAAAGCCTATTCCACCAGCAAGCATGGCGTGAGGAACATCTATTAATGACGCGCCAAATAACCATAAAAACGCACCTGATGCAACAGCAGATGCTGCTATACGAATCCAAAAAGCAATCATTTTATGTTCTTCATCTATCCTTTTTAACTCTTTGTATGCTTCTTCCAAGCTTATTTCTGCTGTGGCCAATTTACGAGAAACTGCATTTACGAGAGCAATCTTTTCCAAATCTGTTGTTCTATTATTCACTCTAACTAATCGTGTTGGAAGATTGTCTTTTCCACTAAAGAGGATTCCAGTTGGGGTAACAAAGCTTTGGGATTGGGTTAATTCCTGCGACAAGGCCATTCTGTCCATTGTATCCTCTGCTCGATATGTCTCTGCCCCACTTTCCATCATCAATTTACCAGCAAGTAAACAGCACTCTACCGCTAGCTCATAATCCGTTTTCATTGCCGTTCACCTTCCTTTATCTTCAAAACCTTTTTTTTATTAATTTCCCTTATAAGAAATGTTTAATCTAATATAACATTTACCTTAGTTAATTTCATAAATAGCCTACTAAAAAGTGATGGAGGCAAAAGAAAAAAGTGTTAAATTGACTAATGTCGACTTAACACTTTAATAAACTACCAAGCATCCAATTAATTGAACATGTGCGGTGACAGTCATCAATGCTTACAGTAATATCCATAACCACGTTAATATTTATTGAAATTAATAAGAAAGGACGCCCGTTTCCTTAAATGTATCCATATGATAGCTTTTCATTTCCTTCATCCCAATTGTAAAGATAGAGTTATCCGAGTAAATCAATCTGTGGATCATCGTTCCCCATTCCTCATATTGCTGTGCTTGGTTCACCTTGTTAAGTAAACTTGCCTTTACAACAATTCCTTTTTCTGGTGTTATTTCGTAGACGAATGCCCCATCCTGTTTATAGCTGCTATATTCCTGGCCTTCCTTTTTTTCATAAATAATAACGGGAAAGCCAAAAAGATTCTTTCCCCTATGTTCGAATAAGGCATGATGGTCATATACAATAGGGGAGTATGTTCCCTGCCCACCAATTACCTCTGTATCCACTTCCTTAGGATTGCTAAAATCGCTCACATCGAATAAAGAAATTTTAATCCCTTCTGTCTGTATAATAGGTTCCTTACTACCGACAGGTAAAACGGATGAAGTTTCATACCCAAACCCGATTAAATGCGATTCACCTAGCGGATGTAAATAGTTGCTAAACCCTGGGATTTTTAATTCACCAAGCACTTGAGGCTTAGTAGGATTGGCAACATCAATCACAAACAATGGATCTGT
>NZ_JBAEAP010000384.1:0-8790 GCF_056205495.1 Psychrobacillus sp.
TGTATGTAGTTTTCACTTTGTGGCCCACTTACGAAAATTTCTCCCATATGGGAAACATCAAACAAT
The DNA here is from genome assembly GCF_056205495.1 of Psychrobacillus sp. Classification (NCBI taxonomy): domain Bacteria; kingdom Bacillati; phylum Bacillota; class Bacilli; order Caryophanales; family Bacillaceae; genus Psychrobacillus; species Psychrobacillus sp. The sequence continues at coordinate 67 of NZ_JBAEAP010000384.1, forward strand.
CCAGCCTTCGTCCGAACAGCTTCGTGCTCTTCCTTAATACTTGAAAACTGAACAGGTAATTCCCAGCCACCAAAATCGATTGTTTTTCCTCCATACGATGAATAGACATCATACAACGGCGTTCGTTTTAACTGTTCTGACAATTTAAATTCCTCCTTTAAATAGGTAGAAAAAGCATAGGGCATTAAAGGTACATGGTTTAAAAATCACAAAAAGGACAGAAAACCCCCTTTAACTTAACAAGGGTTCTCTGTCCTGGCACCTGAAAGTTTACCATAAGATGGCTTTCCCCTTTGGTGGCTTTCCACTTAACTTTGAAAGCACTCTCCAGAGTTGCGTCCTATACGAGTCCATTTGCCTGAGAGATTCATAAATAATTACTTGCTCCTTCGGCGACGCAGTGATGCGTTCTCTCCCCGTATAATCATCCGCTAAATATAGAAATATCACTAGCTTTGTCTATATCCTAACATTGAACATAAGAGAGCGCAATCATTTTTACAAAAACTATCTAAAGACGAACGAATATTTAACTAAATCGAAAAATCATTCGCCTTTGAGTCGATTCACTTGAAATCCTGCGTATTCTGTTATTTGTCGAATATGCCTGTTTTCGGTCCTAATAGTAATATGAGCAGCCTTTTTGTAGCTTCTTCTCCGCGTATTAAAAAGTTGCTGTAATTCTTCCTTCGTACTCCTTTGAACGATTGGCCTATTTTTATCTGTTTTTATACGCATCCAAATATCTTCAAATGTTGCGTCTAAAAATAAAACTAGTCCATTATTTCTCATAATTTTAATATTCCGTTCAAGCGTAGCTACACCACCACCTGTAGAAATAATACAAGATTCATTTCGAAAGGTTTGCAAGAACTCCGTCTCTAATTTCCGAAAATATGCCTCACCGTGCTGCTCAAATATTTCAGGTATCGACATTTTCTGTCTTTTGACAATTTCTTTATCCATATCATAGTAAGGCATTTTTAAATGGTAGCTCAGCCTTCTTCCGACAGCGCTTTTACCGCTCCCCATAAAGCCTACTAAATAGATCTTGTACATTTTTCATCAACTCACTACATACTAGGATTATTTTCTTGATCAATAAAAATACTCATTTTATTGATAGTATCACTAATATGTCGGATTTCCAACAAATCATACGTTCGATATTTAGATTGGTATGCGGCAGTAATGGTGAGAATGGAAAAACAGACAATGGAAAGTAGGATGGTGGAAGCTAGTAGCAAAGCACCTTTTTGCTCATTTAGAATACGTAACATACATGGTGTGCTCCTTCTGTTGACCATTAAAAAAAGTGACGAAGAATGTAATATTTTGTCCTTCCATACTAACCTTAAGTGCTTGTACATTTAAGAGGAGAGGCTCGTTACCCAATCTATTCTTTTGTTTTCGAATCACGTTTGATGTGTATTCCACATCAAACTCATCCCCTTCTTTTATAAAGCGGATTCCTGGCTGGCTTTTTTGCACCATGATACTATCTACATTATTTAAGTAAGCTTCCACGTATTGTATAAACAAACCCCATTCCACTTCTTGTGGATCTGTTACCTTTTTTTCTGTCGTATATAGCGACCACATAATTAAAACAAGTATCTGAGCAAAGATAATAAATACCGATAGTTGTAAAATACCATCGATAAACGTATAACCATTTTGCTTTTTTAATTTACAGATGAGATTTCTATACAGTTAATCACCTCTCCTCTCACACCTTGATATTCAACACAAACCTGTTGTTCATCTATTTGAAAGTTAAATGTTACACTTTCTATAGTAAGAGAACCGTTTTTTATATTTTCTGTTACGAACAATTTAGCTGCTTCATTCATGACAATCGCCGAGTGGTATTTCCTCTTTTTGTCTTCAAGCTTTACATTCATATTTGTAAGTAAAGGTAGAAGTATTGTAGCGATCATAAAAGTTATAAATAGAGTTAATATGGTTTCTGCCCATGAAAATCCCTTATTGTTCATACGCTAATTTACCAGTACCTATATGCACAGTAACTAGTTTCGTTTCTTTTGAAGTCAAGAAAGCAAAGCTCCCAAAATTTCTCACCATACCACTCGGCAGAAAAATAAGTTCCTTTAGTTTACTGTCCTCCGATAAACTAATATGTGAAGGTAGCATATTTTCAAATAAAATTATATTGGAGTTTGTTGTGGAATAGCTTGTTCCTTTGTTTCCAAATTTTAAAACGATATATTGCTCCTGACCTAATGCAAGAGCTTGTGCTCGTTGCACATCTAACTGAAATTGGCGAAAAAATCTTTTTTCCTCTAGCTCAATTACTTTATTGGTTGTTCCATAAATAACCGCAGAGCTAATTACCATAACAATCATTAGAATTAACGTAGTCTCGATCAAAGTAAAACCAGCTTGTTTTTTAATTTCCTCCATTAGCTACTTCCTTAATAATCACTTTTCCATTTTCAATATCAATTTCATCTCCGTTCGGGCAGCTTTTATTATTTGCTCCCAAATATTCATCTACAGTTAAATCTGAAAGTAAAGGAGTTTTATTATTATCTATTTTATAGGCTTGCACTTGTCCTTCGACCATTTTGATATAGGCTGCACAGCCCTTCTTATCAATATTTGCTGAATGCTTTGTGACATTTGGAATCGAGATTAATATTAGTACAGATATAATTAGCAGTACAATCATCATTTCAATTAAAGTAAAACCTCTATTAGATTTTAATAAGTTTTTCATTTGATTAGCTCCTTTAAATTATATTAATCATTTCATATACTGGTAGTAAGATTGCCAAATAAGCACCCACTATAAAAACTGCAAGTATTAAGAACATCAAGGGTTGAATAATACTTAAGTATCGGGATAGCTTTTCCTCCACACGCTTGTTTATAAAGTCACTATAAAGTGTAAGTTCTTTGCCTAGGTAGCCATTATTTTCTCCATGAACAATAAATTGATGAAAGTCATCAGTAAAACAATCCACTAATATGACACCTTCCGAAAACGAGGAGCCATAAATTACTTTTTCGTTCATCTGAAATACAATGTACTGCAGTATTTTATTTTCTTTTTGGTTGATTAAAGCAGTAAAGGATTCTTGAAGAGACATGCCACTCTCTAGAAGTACCCCTATCTCCCTAGAGAATATTCTGGTCACCAGTAAACGAAACCAACTATTCAAAATGGGAGTTCGTTTAAAGAATATAATTTTAAACTCCATATTTTTCTTTCTAAGCAGGAGCCATAGAAATAGACAGAGTAATATCATAGAGAAGAGAGAAACTATAAAGGTATTAGGAAGGTTTAGTAGGGTATTGGTTAATGCAAGGGAACTTTCAGATTGGGCGGAGTTTTTAGAAAGTAAGGTTTCCATATTAGGAATAAAGTAAATTCGAAAAACAGAAAATAACAAAAATATTATGACAAACAAAAATAAGGGATATAACAAGAGGTTCTTCAAACGTTTTCTTGCTTGCTCATTGAAAGCAGAGTTTACTGCTAAAACTTCTGTTGTCTCCACTAAATGTCCATGCTGGGAAGCCAAATAAATGGGAAGAAGCAACCGATTAGGAAAACCTAGCACCCTAAATACTTCTATTACGCCAAGTCCTCTTTTTTGTATATCCGTCACTTTTGTTTGTACCACCTGTATGTTCTTCACATGAAATGGTAACAACATAGTAATCGCTTCATGAAATGTATATCCCTCATTGAGCAATTCACTTAACCTTTTCAAAAAAGAGGCATGCATAGAAGCGTGTATGGTTTCATCCTTCTTACGGAGATGGTCTTTAATTGATTTTAATAACACCTTCCCTGATTCCCCTTTCTATTTGATACGAAAGAGTTAAGGGAACTGGAACCTTGAAAGTATTTCCGTCACTTATCGAGAGTAATGCATCCTCTAAAACATCATCTGCAATAATCTCATATATGGCAGATAGTTCTGGACTTTTTGTTTTTACTACACTTACCAATCTTTGAGTGACAACCCCGGTTACCGTTTGTTTTAATTCATCAATACTGATACCAAGATCCATCAGTCTATATAAAGCACCTAATCCGTCCTTGGCATGAATCGTGGATACTACTAAATGGCCCGTTAAGGAAGCCTGTATTGCCGCTTTAGCCGTATCCTCATCTCTAATCTCTCCAATCATAATAACGTCTGGCGAGTGCCTTAAAATGGCTTTTAGCCCTTTGGCATACGTAACTCCTGAGCGCTCATTCACTTGAATTTGAAGTAGATACGACTGACTATTTTCAACAGGGTCCTCTAAAGAGATGACATGCCGGTTCATATTTTCTGCACAGTATTTTGTCAATGAATACATAGATGTAGACTTACCTGAGCCAGTGGGTCCAACAAAAAGAATCATCCCTTGCCGTTGGTTAGCCAGCTCTACAATTTTGTCTGATGCTCCTCTAAATAAGGAAAGTGAGTGGATAATTTTTGCATTGTCATGCTGTTGAAGTCGAATGACTAAGCTCTCCTTCCCATACACAGATGGTAAGGTAGAAACTCGAAACGAAAATTTTTGTGAGTTAAACATATGTTGGAAGGAACCGCTTTGTGGTTTTCGTTTTTCGCTGATATCAAGAGAGGATAAAAACTTGAAGTATGATATGATTCTGATCCCGAGATTTAATGGCAGATGACCTGCCTCGAACATTTGGGATGTCTTCTTGAAATAATAGATGTAGTTTTCTTCATTGGGAATCATGTGAAAATCAGAAGCTCCAAATTGATGTGCCTTCTTTAATAGTTGGAAGCATCTTTGTTCCACTACATTTTCTTCTTGCTGCATTTCGTTGTCCTTTCCCCAGTCACAAGCTTGGCCGCACGAAGCTTATAAAACATAGTATACTTCCTAATCCTAAATAAATAAAGTGATTTTTCGCAATTTTTATTTATTAGATAATATCGTTTGTCATTCTTAAATTCTCCCTTATAATAAAATTAATGGAAGGTGGGATATACTTGTCCGATACATTAAAACTAACAGGTACCCTGGCAGATGAGACTAGATACTCAATCTATCAATATATTATAAAAGAAAATAAGGAAGTAAATGTACAGCAAATTGCCCAACACTTTGGTATTCATCCAAATGTGGCAAGACTACATCTTACAAAACTAAACGAAGCGAAGCTGCTGACTTCGAAATTCGTTAAAAACGAAAAAGGTGGTCGGCCAGCAAGAGTTTATGTTGTTGCTGAAGATCCAATACATTTAAGTTTTCCTAAACAGGAAAATCATTTACTGCTTGAATGGCTATTGGAATTAGTGGATACAATGGGTGAAGAAGCGCTTGAAAAAGCTAAGGATATCGCTTATCAAAATGGACAAAAAGTGGTTAATCATACACTAATGGATAGCATGTCCTTTGAAGAGAAACTGGATATTTTAAAGGAAACTGCCCACTCTATAGGTTATATCCCTACTATCATGGAAAAGAACAATAAAAAAGTTATCACTTTTTCAATATTCAATTGTCCTTATAAAGATTTTTTAAATAAATACCCACAATTTATATGTTTATTACATGAATCCTTTCTAAAAGGGCAGTTTGACAAGTTATTTCCAGAGAATTCATTCATCCAGTTAGAGAGTAAGCAAAATCACTGTATTAATTGCGTATATCACGTCGAAGTTCTATAATGAATTGAAGATGTATCTTAATTGTGACAAACTTATGTTATTCATATGTAGATATTTAATAATCAGTTTACATGTAAGAACACTTTCATTTATAATGAATAGGAGAATTATTTGTATTCTTTGCAAAAGGAGGGACTACAATTGGGCAATATGTATAAAGTAATGGCATTCTGGACAGGGATTTTTGCAGTTATGTTTTATTTAGGTGATATGACAGAAGCGTCTTTACTATTTTTAGCAAATACGGGGTTATTCCTTCTTTTAGGGTTCTTAAACCTATCTGAGCGTATGTATATGTACATCTTCGGGGCTTACTTAATGTTCTTCTTCGCTGGTTTTACATACTACACTACATTCATACATGTACCAGGTGGACATTAATAAAGTCCAAAGCAGCTTCCACATATAATGGAGGCTGCTTTTTATTTGGTCTTTTATTAAAACCCATTCAAAAATGGATTGCTGTCCATTTCTGCTTGAACAGTTGATGCTGGGCCATGCCCAGGATATATTACAGTTTCTACAGGAAGTGTTAATAGCTTTGTGTGTATTGACATTAACAGCTGCTTCTCGTTCCCACCAGGTAGATCTGTACGACCTATACTGTTTTGGAATAACGTATCTCCAACAATTGCAAAGCCATCTGATTCAAAGTAATAGGTTATGCTGCCGGGAGAATGTCCTGGTGTATGAGAGATGGTAAATTCAAAATCACCAATACTCAGCTTTTCTTCATGATTTAACATTACGTCGGCTTCTTTAGCAATAATATTTGGGATTTCTGCATATTTGGCAGAACCATTCTTCTCCGCATTAGTTAACCATGATTTTTCTGTGGGATGTATATAGACTGGAATATGATATGCATCTCTTACGTCATCTACAGCCCCAATATGATCAAAGTGAGCATGGGTCAGAAGTATGGCAATTGGTTTTAAATGTAGCCTGTTTAGCTCCTTAATTAACTGCTCTCCGTTGCCTCCTGGATCAAAAATAAGGCATTCTTTTTTAGCATTGGAAATGACGTAGCAATTCGTTTGTATAAAACCTAATGGATATGTACGTATATTTAACATAATTTCACCTCTACTCTATATTAAACGATTTGTTTACTTTTGTTCAATCTTTCGCCACTTTTATTACTCGACAAAAGAACAGATAACAATTACAATAGAAGAGGAATATGCAATCGCGACATTTATTTTATATGTCGGAAGGAGTGTCTTTCATGAACTTATTAATAGTTATTTTTGGTCTTGTTACAGTGCTAGCTATTATAGGCACTTACCAAGCAATCAAAGAAAAAAATTTACTAAGTGTTTTATTTAACTTTGGTACATTTGCAGTTTTTGGTTTCTTTACAGTTATGACAGTAATCAACCAAGGCTTTCCACCAAGCTTACACTAAAACATACAGAAAAAGCTGTTATACAAAATTGTATAACAGCTTTTTCTATTCCAATATATTTAACCATTTACCTTCTTTTAAGGTATTTAAGTTAATCCATTGTTCTTTTTCATATCCACCAAGACAAATCACACCGTTTGGCGAGCAGTCAATAGGTCGTTCTATTATTTCCCCATATTGTTTTTCCCCTTCTATGGAGTACTTACCTATTATACTTTTTTCGTTTGTTTCATCCTTATTTCCCTTTTCTTTCGCTTGGAAGGCAATAAAGCTATTTGGAGAGATTATGGATATGGTAGGTATAACCCACTCGGAGTAGTTACTTACGGCTGGAGATACCCAGTCAAAGCTCTTACCATTGCTTTTGTTCACTAAGTGATACTTAAATTGCATGTTTTCTTCATCTATTTGAATATAGACTAGAGAATCTCCTAAGTTTTGTACATCAATAATATTACTCCACTCAGTAGCCTTAATAGAATGATCAGCTATAGAATACTGTTTTAGATTACTTCCATCTAAACTAGTTTCACTCCAATCGAATACCATTAAATTCTCACTGTCCAACCACTTTACAAATGGATTCTCTACATCAATCGCTTCCATTTCTTGCGTATGTCCATTGTAAACTAGGCTGTTATAACTCCAATCTTCATAAAAAGCAGTGAAAACAATTAAATTTGGATCTGTGGGATGCCAATCCATGTACAGTTCAGCAGATTCGAAATACAAGCTTTGCTCCACTACACCGTTCATATGTATTAATTGCACTTCAGCTGAGGAGGAATTGTTAGAAGTATGTAAAACTATCATTTCTTTACTCGGATGAATCATTCCTTGAATCACTGGTGTTTTTGTTCTATAAATCTCTTTCCATTCTTCTTTAGTGACTGAGTAAGATTTTAAAATCCACTCTCCTTTGTCAACCAATATAAGTAAGATTTCATCATCAGATAACCAACCAATAACACTATGAAATTTGTTACGTTCTAAATGAATGGATGGAATATTAACTTCTAGATTTGTGATATCATTTTCATCTGCAGATGTGTGCTGCTCGGAGATATCGTCAGGGGGAACTTCTGGTGACTTCTCTGTTTCTGTGCAGGCCTGTAATAACATTATACAAAATATAAATAATAAAGCTTTTTTCAACATTCTCCCCCCTTCATCCTATACACATTAGACGATTCAAACTAAATTTTGTTTCAAAAAAAAGTAAATATCTTATATTTTATTCTCTAACTTTTTCCCTTGAGCTAATACAATAAAATAATGATCGTTATTTTATAGGATAACATAAAAAGTCACACCACTTTACATTATCTAGATAATTTTTAGCTTAAAATTTTGAAAAGGACATAATAAAATCAAGACTTTTCTAACTGCTTAAAAAACACCAGTAAATTTTTCTGAAGTTTGTATATTAACTAAAAAAACACAGACATTTTAGTCTGTGCCAGAGTGTAGACAAAAGGGTTGGAAATCGAAACGATTTCCAACCCTTTTGCTATTATCACAGTTTACATTCTGGAAAAAGAGTAAATTCAGCTCTCGACTTTGTTTATTTTACGCCATTTTCGGCGTTTTCCAGGTTCAGCTGGCCAACTTCTTTAGATTTAAGGCAAAAGTTAGCATCGCCTGCTTGGA
>NZ_JBAEAP010000385.1:0-2529 GCF_056205495.1 Psychrobacillus sp.
GTTGGCGAGGAAGGATTGATGAAGGGGTTTAGCCCAAATAGCTTACTTATTGAAATGACTACTTCCATTCCCTCTGAAACGAAAGAAATAAACAAAATGATGAAACATGCAGGATTTAGAATGATAGATGCTCCAGTCAGTGGTGGAGTAAAAAAAGCAGAGGAAGGCACACTGTCGATAATGGTTGGAGGAGACGCTTCCAATTTTGCAGAAGTTGAACCTCTATTAGGAAAGATTGGGCAAAATGTCATTCACGTAGGTGATATTGGAGCAGGCCACACGGTGAAAGCATTAAACAATATGATTTCAGCAGCAACCTTGGCGGTAACAGGAGAAGCAATAGCTCTTGGTGTAAAGCTTGGTCTAGATCCAACTAAGATGCTAAGCGTGATAAATACAAGCACAGGAAAAAGCTTCTCGAGTGATTTTAAATTTCCGAACCAAGTACTAACTAGAAACTTCGAAGTAGGATTTACACTAGATTTAATGGTGAAGGACTTAAAAATTGCGATGAGTATGGCCGAAGATGAAAAGGTACCTATGTTTATATCAAGTGCCTCCTATCAATTATGGAAGCAGGCTTGGTCAGAAGGTAAAGGAAACGAAGACCATACAACTATAGTAAAGCACATAGAAGAAATGTTTGATGTAGAAATAAAAGCATAAATGCATTGTTAACTCCAAATATATTAGGAAGATACTATGGAAACCCAAGGAGCATATTATGGATAAATTAAAACTTACAGAGTTAGATCGATCAACCTTACAGTTTAAAGTTACTACGAAATTAAGAGATTTAATATTAAGAGGAGAATTTAAGATGGGAGACCGTCTTATGCAAGAAGAGTGGGCAGCGAAGTTAGGGGTAAGTAGAATGCCTCTGCGAGAAGCCTTGAAACAGCTTGAGGTAGAAGGGCTCGTTCGAATGGAGCCAAGAAGAGGTGCAATCGTCACACCTATTTCTATTGATGATATTGAAGAGATTTATCAGCTGAGAGCCATGCTAGAGGGAGAGGCTGCCGTAAAGGCGCTACCTTTTATAGACGAAGAGGACATTAGAGATTTAGAGGAACTATATGAGCAGATGATTCAATTAGATCATAGCGAGACAGACATGGAAAAGTACATGAAAATGAATGCAAATTTCCACCAAATAATTATAGAGGCATGTCCTTGGAGAAGGATTAAAGGATACATTGATACTTTGTGGAAAGGGATTCCACCGTATACGCCAAGTGTCCTAGTGGATCATCTAGCAGAATCTCATAAGGAACATAGTCTAATGGTGAAGTTTGTTAAAGAAAATGACCCTATTAAATTAAGGAATGTAATCGAGACACATATTCTTAGAACGAAAGATAACTTAATAAAAATGATTGAAATGAGTGGAAGACAGTAAGTAAAAGGTGGGCATGAAAGGGGAATTATAATGAAACAGTTAGAAATATCCGTCATTCCTGGAGATGGAATAGGAAAAGAAGTAGTACCTGAAGCTTTAAGAGTTTTAGATGCAATCGCAAAGGTTCATGGAGGCTTAACGTTCAACTATACTCATTATCCATGGAGTTCGCAGTATTATGTTGAGCATGGGAAAATGATGCCGGATGATGGGTTAGATTTGCTAAGTCAAAGCGATGCTATTTTTTTAGGAGCTGTAGGAGACCCATCTCTCGTAAAGGATCATATTTCCTTAGGGGGCCTCTTGTTAAAAATTCGAAGAGAATTTGAACAAGTCATTAATATTCGTCCTGCTAAGCATATTAAGGGAATAGTTTCTCCATTAACTCATCCACGAGACTTCGATATTATGATTGTTAGAGAAAATAGTGAAGGTGAATATAGTAGTAGCGGCGGTAGAATCCATCAAGGAATAGATGAAATAGTAGTTCAGAACTCTGTTTTTACTAAAAAAGCTGTTTTACAGGTTATGGAATATGCTTTTGAGCTAGCAACAAAGAGAAATGGTCATTTAACGAGTGCAACCAAATCGAATGGAATCGCTCACTCTATGCCATTTTGGGATGACGTATTAGCTGAGGTTTCTCAAAACTATCAGGATATTCCAACTAAAAGTGAGCATATAGATGCCCTTTCCGCTTTTTTCATCACAAGACCTCACACATTGGATGTAGTCGTGGCTAGTAATCTCTTTGGAGATATTTTAAGTGATATTGGAGCAGCCATTATGGGAAGCATAGGAATTGCACCTTCTGGCAATATAAATTTAAATGGCAAGTACCCTTCCATGTTTGAGCCTGTTCATGGCTCAGCTCCTGATATTTATGGAAAAGGAATAGCAAATCCGGTTGGGCAAATTTGGACAGCCAAAATGATGCTAGATCACTTTGGAGAAACAGAAATGGGAACTATCTTATTAGAGGCGATTGAACATACTTTACAGTCAGGCATCAAGACTTCTGATATTGGAGGAAACCATAGTACAACCGAGGTGACGGATGCTATTATTGCAAAAATTGAAGGCGTGAATTCCTAAAAGACCGACATAAATACTCCTAAGAAAGGGGAAAT
>NZ_JBAEAP010000386.1:0-3780 GCF_056205495.1 Psychrobacillus sp.
GTTTTGTGATTAATGATAATGAAAAAAACATATTGTTAGATTATAAAAATAAGCCTCTTCGTTTAACTACATTAATTACAGATACACAAACCCAGGAAGTTTACGGTTATGACGTAAAGGAATTCGCTGATTGGACTATAACTGCTAATAGGGTTTACTGTTTGAATCCTAATTAAAACTACAAAGAATTTAAGTTACCACTTAATGAAAATTAATAGCAAAAACTGCACATCCATTTGGATGTGTTTTTATTTAAATAAAAAGGATACTTGAAGAATTATTGACGATCCGTTAGTTGCATTGGAGCTATTCATCACCGGTTAAGAAACCTGGTAATGCTGCACGGGATGGTAAAGTAATAAATGAAGGAAAAAATGTGACTGAAAGTATAAGGAATACTGATGAAGGAACGTCTAAGGGCACGAATAATGCTGGACAGAAAGCCAGTGGAGCTACTTCTAAAGTAATTGAAGAACTTAAAGGTCCTGTTATAGATGGAAAACGAGTTGGAAGTAGTAAAAAGATTGATAAAGTAAACCCAGTTTGGGGAAGAGACGAAAAAGGAAAACCCTCTATAGAAGAAGAGTTCCCTCATGTTAGTAAAGGAACATGGTTTTGCTGAGTTGTTGATAATTATTCGGGATTTGCAGAGGAGTTTTCACTAGTAGGAGGGGACGGTATTAAAAGAGATTTATATCAAATTACAGGTAGTAATAATGGCAAAAAAGGAGTTTTTGAATGGATTATTGAGCCAAATGGTGATGTGAGCCACAGGAGGTTCATTGAAAACGGTGTTATAGCGGGTAAACCAAATGAAATTCCAAAAAAGTAGGACGTGAATAATATGAACTTAAAAGATTTTAAAAAAAGACATATTAATTATGACTGGAAAACTATTTTTATAGGTATCCAAGAAAACTATCTTAGTAAAGATGTTATTTCAGACTATGCGGTAGAGTTAATGGAAAATGGTGATGAAAGTGAGATTGTCAATGAGCTTGCATGGGGAGTATCTAGTGAAAATTTAGATAAAGTAATGGTAGAAATAAAAACTAATTATTTCCCCTATTTAGATGAAGAAAGCACAATATTATTAGAGGAGAATAGAAAACTCAGATTTGTTTGCTTATTTGAAATAAAAGAAAGCTGTGAAGAAGAAAACGAATTACTAAATAAAATTGCAGAGTTTTATGGAAATCATCACTACCCAGAAGATATGGTGAGTTTCATTAATTATATGCCTCAAGATGTTCCAACTACGACACAAGATTTAGTAAATAGGTTTGAAAAATTTTTAGAGCTAGAGAGAGTGAGATTTTGTTAGTTATTTTATTTGACTCTAAGGGCAGAGAAAGAACTAATAAAAATCATTACAAAGTTAAGTCTGTTGGTAGGGAACTTGAAATAACAGGATAGAAGTTAAAGCAATACGTGTAAACTATTAGTGATTCAGTTATTATTGCCATTCCATATTAATGTTAAGTGTAATGTAAGCTGCTAAGAATTCTCTTGAAAAAGACATCGATGGAATATCCGATTAAGATGAAACGCAGATTTTAGTTTGTAATGGTGTCCTTCAAAATTTAACATTTTATTTTTCATAAGATATACCCAGTCACTAATGAAATGTGTTGTAATATCTGATAAATAAAATGGTCTTTGAGCTCGTTCTTCTTGAAAGTTAAAAGAACTTATTGATCTAAACAAAAAATGTATCCAGAAATGAGGAAATAAAATGAATGATATTTTTGTTAAATCACTTTATGAGTCTATCATTAAAGAGAACCTAAAAATATACAAAGAATTGTATGAAACTACGAATGTTACTTCTAAAACAGATGATTATTGGAAAAAAGCTATTGGTTTTTACGATAGTTTAACTGACGAAAATAAAGTTACATTAATGAAGATAATTGAACAAACTATGATTGATACTATTTCAAACATGCTAGGAGTAATTGATGGAAGTTCGACTTTAAAAGATTGTTCGATAGAACCTAAATTACTTCTCGATTCTATTGACACAGAAGGAGAACTGCAAGATTCGTTTATAGAATTCATAGAAGAAAGAGATAGTAACATCTAATTGGTTTTTTTATGAATGGGCTTCCTAAAACTACACTCTCTATGCGTATAACGATATATATTCATTAGACCCGGCATCTTAAGTAGATAGTACCCTCAATCAAAGACTATTTAGTGATGCTAATAGTAATGAAATGTTATATTCGCCACTAGCTATTTAACCGTTTATTTTCTTCGTCAGTAGTAAAAGAGTATCAGGAGGTTTTATACATACTAATACGTAAGGTTTATTTTTATGGTTATTGTAGATAATCTCTTTACCTCTTCGTGTGAAAATGGAATATTATAACTATTGATAGTTTGCTAGAGGGGGAGAAGAATGTTCACCTATGGGGCATTATTGTATACTAAAGGATATAGTGAAATGAGTTTTTCTAAACATGTGATGAGGACAAGCCTATGAAGGTATTGGATGTAGACTTATTACAAGATGGGCTTCAGCGAAACATTACAATGTTAGGAAGATTAAATACTGAAATACAAACAATCCAGCGTGGAGTCGAAGGACTAGTTCAGATGGAGGAACAATTAAAAGGAGAAGGAGGAGGTGCCATTCGCTCCTTTTATGAGGAATGTCATTTGCCATTTCTTCAGTTTTTTCAATTGTTTTCCTACGATGCTCAACAAGTACTTTATCAAATTGGCAAAGCGCTTAACTCTCTCGAACCAGACCTATCAGGTTACATATTAGAAGAATTTTTAGAGGGAGAACTGGAGCAGGGATTGACACTTATTGGCCAATTTACCGCTAGTCTAACAGACGAAACAAATAGCATCATGGATCAGGTGAGTGACATTGTAGCACTGCCTCATTTAGATGATAGCGCAGTGCAGGAGGGGGTTATTAGTTCTAAGAGAAAACGTGATGATACTCTCTCGCATCTGTATGAATTTGATGCAACACAGACGACTGCTTTAAACACCATGGAACAGGATATCCGGACAATGGAAACATGGCTCTCTGATATAGAAGGGATATTTAAAAGTGGGCTAACGGATGTTCATTTCCAAGCAGATAACTGGGGAGCATTGACTGTTAAAAATAATTTGCAGACAGAATTGGCATCTCGTACATCACCTGTTGCTGTACTTTCCTCCATAGTGAATAGAGAAAATCAGTTGACGACTATGCTCCAGGCATTTATATCTGGTAATGTTCCTATACGATTTGGCTATGGTGGTTTGATTCACGTAAACAATCCTTTTGTGGGTGCAGATATGCTTGTCTTATCCTGTCCTAAACCTGAGCTCAATGGAACGGAACAAGAAGCTGTTGATCAAAATATATTTGTGAAATCCTTCCATAGTTTCAAAGGGATTGCTGAAGACTTTTGGGATGGGGTACGTATACGACGTGAAAAGGCACTAGATTCCCCTTATGATTTTGTGAACTATTGGACTTTTGGGGCTTCGGGGGGAATTTTGTCAGGAGCCAATGAAAGAAGTGCCAGGATGTTCGACTCGAAAAGGGATTTTTTAAATTATGCTACATTTGGTTTTAGTGGAATGTTTAAAGAAGCGATTTTTCCAAAAGATCCTTTGTCCAAAGAACATTGGCAAAATAGCTTTGAGTTAGTGACAAGTTTTTTAGCACTCAAATTTTTAGCATCCTCGTCCCCGGTCAAGACATCTGGTAATGCTGCAGTGGATGGGAAAGTAATAGATGATGGGAAAAACGGGACTGAAGGTACAAGT
>NZ_JBAEAP010000387.1:0-2542 GCF_056205495.1 Psychrobacillus sp.
TTTGTTAAAACATACAAAAACAGTCTGAGAAACGGGAATGGTTGGTAACCATCTATTTACTTGTCTTACACCACGTATATCAAACAACTGCCACTCATTTGTTCTAGCATCCTGTATCATAAGCTGAGGTTTCTTTCGACCATTCCACTCGTTAATTTGCAAGTCCCCTATAAAAGATAACTTCGTAGCTGGTGCTATCTCATCAGCTAGCTCTCCTTTTCCAAAACCAACCGCATCTAACACGACTGCGCCCTGCATTAGCTCCATTTTGACATGATTTTGAGCAGACCCAATCTTTTTTACCGAGTTTACTGTTATATTTTCTATACAATACACTGGCTTAGCAAAACCCATTCCAAATGGAGATAGACGTTGAATGGACTGTATGGACTCGGTAGAGATTTCATCCATTTCTAATGGTACGTCTATCGATACTACAGGTATTAACTGTTCCTCTGTTAAGCATTCTCTTGCCTGCTCATTGAGCCTCTCTCTAAACTCATCTACATGTTCAAGCGGAAACGTCATACCTGCCGCCATCGGGTGACCCCCAAAATGAGAGACAATATCACTATTCTTAGCTAATTCGTTGTACATATGGAAGCCTTCGATACTGCGTGCAGAGCCTTTAGCAATTTGCTTTTCCGGATCAAATCCGAGAACAATTGTCGGACGATAATATTTCTCTACTAATTTCGAAGCGACTATTCCTAATACACCAGGGTTCCACCCTTCCTTACCAACAACGATGACACTAGGACCGTCGATAGTATAGTTTTGCTCTAGGAGTTCCACCGCTTCATCTGTGATTTGCTTAACAATAGCTTGTCTTTCCTTATTTTTATCATTTAGCATGTTGGCAAGCGCAAGTGCTCGATTTGAATCTTCCGTTATGAATAACTCAACTCCTGGAGCTGCATCACCAAGTCGACCAACAGCATTAATACGTGGTCCGAACATAAAACCTATCGTTTCTTCATTGATCGTGTTTATTTCTACGCCACTGACATTTGCTAACGCTTCTATTGCTATGTTGGTAGTTTTTCTCATTTGCTTAATACCTTCTTGTACGAAGTATCGATTTTCTCCCTTAACCGATACAAGGTCAGCAATTGTACCGATAGCTACTAAATAAAACAAGTCTTTAGGTATTTCACCAAGTAATGCATGAGCAACTTTAAAAGCTACTCCTACGCCTGCTAAATGAGAAAAAGGATATCTTGTATCTTTTAAACCAGGATGTATGATAACATCTGCCGCTGGAAGCACATCGCCTGGTTCATGGTGATCCGTAACAATGACATCCATCCCTAAATCTTTTGCAAACTGAATCTGTTGAATCCCTGATATCCCATTGTCGACTGTAATGATAAGTTTGACACCTTCATCAAAAGCTTGTTGGAATAAACGCTCACTTGGTCCATAGCCGTCTATAAATCTGTTAGGAATCTTAAAAATAACATCGGCACCAAGGGCCTCCAATGTTTTCATCATGACAGTAGTACTTGTTATTCCGTCTGCATCGTAATCGCCGTAAATCATGATTTTTTCATCAGTATCTATTGCTTGATGTACTCTTTCTACTAATTTCTCCATTCCTTCAAAGAGAAATGGGTCATGTATATGTTCTTCCGTTATATATAAAAAGCTCTTAGCATCTTCTACACTATTAAAACCCCTAGAGACTAGTACTTTCGCACAAACGCGAGGTATAGTTAGCTCTTTTTCGAACGTATTAACTAGTTCGTCATTGGGCCTAGATATTCTCCATCTTTTTTGTGATTGTATCATTTTTCTTCACTTCCTTAATAGTTATTATAACGTATAAAACAAGAAAGGTTGAATATATTACTGCAAAGAAAAAAGGGGCAGAGTATAAAATACCCCGCACCCTTATTTTGTTTCATTATACTACTGGCTCATCTGAACCCCATTTTTTCTCTTCTTTATCCACTTTAATACCACCTGTTTTACGTAGCTCTCTAGCTTTTAGGTCAAACCAGATTTGAGTTGCGATAAATAGAGATGAATATGTTCCTGCTATTAAACCAATTAACAGTGCAATAGAGAAGTTTCGTATACCTTCTGCACCAAACAATAATAATGCTACTACTACAAGTACCACAGTCAATACAGTATTAACTGAACGCCCTAAAGTTTGTCGAAGTGACTTGTTAACGATAGAAGCAAGTTCTTCTTCGGTAGTAATAGTTTTACTACGATGGAGATTTTCCCTAATTCTATCAAACGTTACAATCGTATCATTTATCGAATAACCTACTATCGTTAATATAGCTGCGATAAAGGTAATGTCTACTTCCAAACGTAAAATACTAAAAATAGCAACCATTAGGAAAACATCGTGGAGTAAGGAAGCTATAGCTGCAAGACCCATACGCCACTCAAAGCGAAACGCCACATAAATTACTATACCTAACGCAGCGAAAAACAATGCTTTCATTGCATTTGCAGCAAGTTCCGTACCTACCGTAGGTGAAACTGTACTTACTTGTGGCTCTGCTCCAAATTGTTCCTTAATATC
>NZ_JBAEAP010000388.1:0-2735 GCF_056205495.1 Psychrobacillus sp.
TACGTCTTAAAGTAGATTCTGTTTCTTTTTCATTATTAATATCATCAACTTTTGGTATCTCTCTTGCCTCTTCAACAATTAGTAATTCTTCCTCTTCATCACTTCTTCTTGAACGAAGTAAACTAATGACTAGAAGAATAATGGAGACTAATAATATTCCACCAATTACATATATCCACCAAGGGATTGTTGAAGAAGATACTTCAGCAACCGAATTTTTCCCTCTCAGCTCTTGAACCGAAACTACAATCTTATCTTCCACTTGTTCCTCTGTTAGTTCTCCTACACCTTTGTCGATGGAAGTTCTAACAATTGTAGCAAGCATCTGTTCGATATCTCCTCGGATATCTTCCGGTAAGGATGCAACATCTTCTGCATCTGGTGGTTCAACCATTACTTGTATACCTATGTCTCTAATTTTATAGGGACTTTCAACAATCTCTTTTCGGATACGATTCACTTCATTGTTTATTGTATCTTCCGATCTTTCGTAATCTCCATCAGCAGTAGTTCCTTCTACATAGTTGGTGAAGTTATCAGTAGCATCCTCTCCTTGAGGAGTACCACCTGCTACCGGATTGTTGCCTGTAAACGTTTCAGAAATACGTTGAGCACTAATTTCAATTCCAGCCATATTTTCTACATCGACTGGCTCTACGAGATTCTCTTCTCGATTTTCTTGTTTAAAATCGATATCTGTAGTAATGGATACTACTACTTTATCTTGACCCATTAAGGTACCTAGCATGGTTTGAACTTGTCTTTGTAGGTCTCGCTCAATCGTCTTCTTCAATGTCATTTGATCTGTGACAGTTGTACCACCAGAACCATTTGCCTGCTGGAGGTCGAAATACTCTAGGAATTGGTTTCTTATAACGATATCTTCAGTAGATAAGTTCGGAATAGATTTAGAAACTAAATTGTATAAGGACGCTATTTGTGTCTCTGAAAATTGATAGCCTGGTTCTGTATTTAGCACAATAGAGGCACTTGCCGTTTCATTACTTTGGGATAAAAACACCCCTTCTTCAGGTAAGGTGATCATTACCTTTGCTTCCTTAACACCTTCTACGCTTTTAATCAAATTGGCTAGTTCAGTTTGTGTAGTAGCCAGCTTTAATACATTAAACTCGTTATCTGTCATCCCAAAGCCTGCATTTTGAGAGAAGAAGCTATAATCAATCATTCCTGATTGCGGAAATCCCTCTGCTGCCATTTGCACTAATAAAGTATCCTTCTGTTCCTTTGGAACTAATATAGAAGTCCCTCCAACAGCTATTTCATTTGCTACACCTTTAGAATCTAAATTTTCTTTTATACGTCCTACTTCAGAAGGAGTTACCTCTGAATATAAAGGAACCATTTCGGTTCTTGTAAGAAAAAAGGTCAGGACCGCAGCAAGAATTATTACACCTAGAAATCCGCCAATCATAGTCCCTTTTTGACCTTTAGTACGACTCTTCCAAAATGTTGTTATATCACTTTTAATTTTTGTTATACGCTCATTCATTTTTATCCTCCGGTTATGGTGAATATTTTAGCTCGATATATTACAATAACCGAGGTCTAAACCTGCATACGCATTATTTCTTGGTATGCTTCTACGACTTTATTACGAATCTCTAATGTTGCATTTAATGCAATACTTGCCTTCTGTGATGCGATCATTACTTCATGAAGCTCAATATTTCCACCACTTATTAGTTTGTTGGTTGCTACATCTGAAGCCTTCTGTGTATCATTTACCGAGTTAATAGCACTTTGAAGGAAATCACCAAAGTTTTCTTGTGCTTGAGATGGACTCAACTTATTTGTTGCCAAAGGTGCATTTACTTGGCCAACATTAAACATAGATACTGATTCAATAGCCATTAAGCGTTAAACCTTCTTTCTATTTTCCTATTTCAAGTGCCTTTGAAAGCATTGCCTTATTTGCATTAAAAACAGTGACATTCGCCTCATATGAACGAGTAGCAGAGATAAGATCAACCATTTCTCTTAAAGGATCGACGTTAGGCATTGCTACATATCCTTCCTCGTTAGCATCAATATGTGTAGGATCATATACAAGTTTAAAAGGTGTTTCTGCATCCTCTTTAACTCCCGACACCTTTACTCCATTTCCTACCCCGCTTTTACTAGAAGTTCCTCTTGCTACATTTAAAATGTTAGAAAAAGAGCCTTCTATTGGTTGTAGAGTTACCGTTTTCCTTCTATATGCCTGCCATTCTCCATCGACCAATTTCGCTCGTGTTGTTTCAGCATTAGCCATATTAGAAGAAATAACATCCATTCGTAAGCGTTGAGCTGTAAGTGCTGACGCAGTAGTGTTCATCCCATGAAATATTGACACTATCAACCGCCTCCTTTAATAACTGTTTGTAGACTATTTAACTTGCCGCTAACACGATCGACTAAAGCATTATAGTAAAGCTGGTTCGTCGCTAAATTAGCCTGCTCCTTATCCATGTCTACCCCATTACCATTACTGCTATATCTTAAATTGGAATAATCAAATGCTCCAGGTGAGGCTTGACTAGCTTGAAAGTTAAAATGCTTTTCTTCTGTGCGGTAGGCAGATATTGAAGACTTCTTAGCATTTTCTAAAAAATCATTAAAGTTAACACTTTTTGCTTTGTAATTTGGTGTGTCAACATTCGCTATATTTTGCGCTATAGTCTTTTGTTTCATAGATGCGAAATTCAAACCTCGTTCTAAATTCTCAATTGTACCGG
>NZ_JBAEAP010000389.1:0-2073 GCF_056205495.1 Psychrobacillus sp.
CATGACAGGCATTTCTAAGAGTACGCTTATAAGGGCTAAAAGAAAATAATTCCCTATTTGCTCTACTTTTGGCCGAAGAAGGTACGTAACCGAAGAATGATGGTTAGCAATCAGTAAAGCACTATATAATAGAAGAAACACGGAAAAATAGTAACTATTTGAAAGCAGATAATCTTTTATTTAAAGAAAGTAATGTAGTACTCGTTACGATTAAAGGGTGGCATTGTCCGATTACGTTAGGGATACAGGTAATTGGAACTCTACTTTGCAAGAGGGAGACATTGTTTCAGACTATAAAAGGTTATGTTTATTAAGAGCATCATAATTTCTATACAGTAAAATAAAAGTTCCCCTTCTAATATTCTTGAAGAGCCATCAAACTCATTAAAGATAAACTAATGCTCTATGTAAAGGTTCTTCCAAACTATATTTCCAACTTCAAGACCTTTTTCGGTTTGATTATTTAAAATAACCTCAAAATTATGCTTCTTATAAAAGTAAACTAACCTATCTAAGTGTTCACTATCTACTCTCGATAACCAACCACTGATAGTATTAGAATCTCTATTCGTAGCAATTTGTATCAGATTACTAAGAAGTATGCTTCCATAACCGTGATTAGTAAGAGATTCATCTATATCAATATCCGCTAGAGAGATATTCTGAAAGGTTTCATTGAAAAAAGCCTTTAGCAGAGGATCAGGGTAATGAACTCCCTTGTTACTAACAATTCTTATGCCTAGTATAATGCTAGTTTCTTCTTCTTTTGAAACGTCTTCATAGAAATGTCTATACAGTAGTAATCGTTCTTCTTCTTTTTGAAGAATTGATAGTACTTCGAAACCCCTCTTTATTATTAATTCCGATTGGTATTTTAACTCGTAATTAAGGTCGTTTTTCCGCTGTAATCTTACTATTCGATCTCGTTTAAATAATTGATTAAGTATATCCATAAAACACCGCGTTTCTTTTTTAATAGTTTATAAATAAAGAAAGTATTTAAAACCGAAAATACGTTCGATTCCCTTGTATTCTATTATATATTTTATGATACAATTTAACTACAGGATTTTACAATATTTAAAATTAGTGGGAATTCGAATGGCAGTCATTAACAGATTCTGATATAGGCTATTTCAAAAGGCTATAAGAGGACTTTGTAATGATTTCAAAATATAGAGGATTAGGGAGAGGTTTAAATGAGTCTATTTCTTCAGGTGGGAGCAAATACAGTTTTAAGTTCTCCAAAAGGTAATGTTACTGTTAGCTACGAAATTTCTAATTCGAAAGATATTTCTTTAACAGCTTTCCTTTTAACTGATTCTGACAAGGTACAAGGAGATAGTGGAATTATATTTTATAATCAACCAAAGAGCTCTTCTGGTGTAGCTACCCTTATACCGTCTGAAAACGTAGGTAATACAATAGTACATACAATCAATTTTGACATGAGTAAAATCCCTGAAGGTATTACTAAAATAGCTATAACTCTTACAGAGGATAATAGCACGGGATTTTCAAATGTAAAGAACTTAAAGGCCGAGATATATACCAATAATACTATTATCCAGTTAACTCCATCTGGTTTCACAAATGAAAATGGAATTGTAGTATTAGAACTATATCTAAGGAATGGTCAGACAAAGGCAAAATCAATCTGGCGCGGATTTGATTCTGGGCTTTCGGGGTTATGTGAAAATTACGGTGTTGAGGTTGAGTCTGATAAGCAAAACATGCCATCTGAACCTAAAACTATTCAAAAACAAACCCAAAAAGAACCTGATAAGAATCTAGATTTTACTGAAAATAAAAATAGACAAAATACGTTGGCAGCGATAAGCCTTGAAAAGGTAAAGGGTAAGATAAGTCTCGTCAAAGGCCAAAAGTCAGTTATCATTGAAAAGACACCAGAAATTACTGCTACGGTATCTTGGAAGACTGGAACAGATTATGATATATATGCTTTAGTCTATACAAAGAATGGTGAGCAGATAGATGTAGCTATGTTTGGAGCAGAAGGAACACCTCCCCTCAGGAGTTTTGGCAACGGAGCAGTGGAACATATGGGGGATG
>NZ_JBAEAP010000390.1:0-2376 GCF_056205495.1 Psychrobacillus sp.
CATCAAAAAGATTTACCACCACTTGCAAACTTAGAATTATTTCCTCAAGCTCCACTTTTGGATTATGAAACATTTAGAAACATAGGAACTTTCCTCAACTTGTAATATTACTACTAAATGGTATAATTTAGAAAAAACGAACAATCTTATAATTAGGAAAATACATATATTGTTGTTAAGGGAGAAAAGAACGGATGGGAAATTCTCAAAGCAGGTTGAAGAAGAAATCTTCTTCTAAAAAGAGAAATATTAAAAATATAGTATTAATAAGTTTAATGGCAATGACATCTGCTGTCATTTTCTTTGCCATTAATTTATCTTGGGAAGCCAAGCATGCAAACAATAAAATGTTTGTGCCATTGGAAAAAGACCTAAAAGACACTTCGATTAAGAATGAGCTAGTAGCAAAGGCGGATGACTCACCTTTTACTATTCTTTTAACAGGTGTTGAGCGAGGAAAGACGGAAAAATATGGTCGTTCAGATATGCTAATTGTAGCAACTGTTAATCCGTCTACAAACAAAATTTCTATGGTTAGCATCCCTAGAGATACGTTAGTTCATATTGAAGGATTAGACAGGGAAGATAAAATTAACCATGCTTATGCAAACGGGGGAATTGATTGGGTATCAGAAGCAATAGAGACCATGCTAGGTATACCTATCGATTATTATGTCTCCACTGACTTTCAAGGCTTCCAGGATATAGTCGATACCATAGGAGGCGTTGAGGTAGATGTACCTTTTACATTTAAAATTCAACTCGCTAACTTTGAGTGGAAAACTTTTACGGAAGGTCCTATGTTTTTAGAAGGTGACGAGGCACTGGCGTATGTACGAATGCGAAAAAAAGATCCTGAGGGAGATAAGGGCCGTAATGAACGGCAACAGCAAGTTATCGAATCATTATTAAACAAGATGACCAATGTGGGCATGATTACTAAAATCGATGATTTAATTGAGGATGTAGGAGAAAATGTTAAAACGAATATCCCGTCTTCAGATTATTTAAAACTAGCCAAAATGTATCAAAAATTTAAAAACAGTCCTATTGAGCATTTACAGTTAGATGGCAGTGGTAAGATGATCTACAGTAAAGAAGCAGGACTGGACCTTTGGTATTTTGTTCCAGACGAAGACTCACTTAGTAAAGTCGGGGAGCAGCTAAAAGCTAACCTAGGTAGTACTACATATAAAGCAGATGTAGAAGAAGTAAAGGATTTATCAATAGGTAAGTAAGACGTGTCTGGGGACCATCCCCGGACACGTTTTTTATTTTGAGATAAAATGTTTGCTTCCTAAGTGAACATTTGATATTATAACTGACGAACGTTCGTTAAAAGGAGCGATAGGTGTGAAACATATAGAGTTAAAGGAAGCTGCTCTCAAGTATTTTACGATTCATGGATATGAAGGAGCCTCATTATCTCAAATTGCTGAAGAAGTGGGTATGAAAAAACAGTCCATATATGCACACTTTAAAGGAAAAGATGACCTTTTTCTTCAAGTCTTAAGAGATGCCAAGCAAATCGAGTTGAACACAAAGCTTTATTATTTTCGTCCTCTTGATACTGAAGATCCATTAAAGGATTTATATGGCTTCTTAGAAATGGTTATTAATCTTTTTCAAAAAGACGAGCATTTAAAATTTTGGCTAAGGATGTCATTTTTTCCTCCAGCGCACTTAGCTAAAGATATCGAAGAAGATGTACTTGATATAGAGAAACAAGTGCAAGCTGTATTAGAAGAAAAATTTCAACAATGGATAGATGCAAAGCTAGTTGAAGGTGAGTCAGCATTGATTTTGACATATGCTTTTTTAAGCATGATAGATTCGATGATGCTTGAACTTGTCTATAACAACGATGAGAAACGTTTATCAGAGAGATTAGATGCCTCCTGGAAAGTATTTTGTCGTGGTATATCTAATCATTAAAGTTAAAGAAAGAAGTGCGTAGGATGAACAAACCATTAAAAGAACAAAAATCCGTAGTTATTATACTTCTTAGCAATATATTCATTGCTTTTTTAGGAGTAGGCTTAGTGATTCCTGTTATGCCATCATTTATGAATATTATGAATCTGACAGGAAGTACAATGGGGTATCTAGTTGCGGTATTTGCAGTTGCCCAATTGATAACCTCCCCCTTTGCAGGTCGATGGGTTGATCAAATCGGCCGTAAGAAAATGATTACTCTAGGACTATTATTATTTGCTATTTCCGAGCTTATTTTTGGAGCTGGAACAAACGTCTGGGTGCTTTACTTATCAAGAGCATTGGGCGGGGTTAGTGCAGCCTTTATAATGCCTGGTGTAACTGCTTATATAGCAGATATAACTACGATAAAGGAACGTCCAAAGGCGATGGGCTATATTT
>NZ_JBAEAP010000391.1:0-5427 GCF_056205495.1 Psychrobacillus sp.
AGCAGCATCTCCGAATCCCTCCTGATAAGCCTTGTAATCATCCTCTGTAATTCCATAGGCATCTAAAATTAACTTAGAAACAGAGTTAGTTTCACTAGCAGGTGGTCCAATTGCAATATTTGGCTTGCCCCCACTACATCCAGCCATAAACAATGCTAAAACTGTGATAAACAAAATAATGCTAAAACTTTTCTTCTTCATTTTCTCTCCCCCCAAAGGATTATTATCATCTTAATGACAGCGTTTTCAAAATTAAAAACAATAATATAATTGTCATTTTAAGTAGTTGATTATTAATATTATACTTTTAATCTATAATTTTACAACTAAATATCAGTATTTTCAGATATTTAAGGTTTGATTACAGAGAGTTTGCAGGTGCCAGGCACCTGCAATCTCTCTGTAATCATTCTGGGTGCGTGTGTTTGTTTGTATTTATAGATGGAGTTAATTAATTATTTCAAAATGTATTTAAATTCGTGATTTTTAATAAAAATTACTGTACAATAAGCACATATTTGAGGAGGTAATGAGAACATGAAACAGTTAGATGCACATGAGATTATTTCTTACATTCAACACGCAAAGAAATCAACACAAGTGAAGGTATACATAAAGGGAAATGGTATTGATCAACTTTCTTTTGGGGAAAATACAAAAGTTTTTGGACAAGGAAATTCTCTTATTCTATTTGGAGAATGGTCGGAAATTCAACCTGCTTTAGAACAGCACAAGGATCAAATTGAAGATGTAGTAGTAGAAAATGAGAGCAGAAATTCTGCTATTCCACTATTAGACTTAAAAGGGATAAATGCGAGGATTGAACCAGGGGCTGTTATCCGTGATCAAGTGAGCATTGGGGATAATGCGATTATCATGCTTGGTGCAGTGATTAATATTGGAGCTGTTATAGGTAAAGGAACAATGATCGACATGGGAGCAATCCTTGGTGGCCGTGCGACGGTTGGAGACAATTGTCATATCGGAGCTGGAGCAGTGCTTGCAGGTGTTATCGAGCCACCTTCTGCAACTCCGGTAATTATTGAAGACGATGTATTAATTGGTGCGAATGCCGTAGTCCTAGAGGGATGCCGTGTTGGTAAAGGAGCAGTTGTTGCAGCTGGAGCAGTTGTTACGAAAGATGTGCCACCGTATACAGTTGTTGCTGGTACCCCTGCAAAAGTGATTAAGGATATCGATGCACAAACAAAATCGAAAACAGAAATCATGCAAGAACTACGTCAAATTTAAGAAGGTGACATATGAAGGCCTTACTTGATATTCGTCGCGATTTGCATCGTATACCGGAGCTTGGCTTTGAAGAAGTGAAAACGCAGGCATACCTTCTAGAGCAGATCGGGTCCCTTCGGCAGGATCGGTTAACGACTATTACTTGGAAAACAGGAATTGTCGTAAAAGTAGAAGGGCTTCAACCAACTCAAACGATTGGCTGGAGAACTGATATTGATGGTCTGCCAATCACAGAAGCTACAGAGGTTAAATTTTCTTCTGAGCATCCTGGGAAAATGCATGCATGTGGTCATGATATGCATATGACTGTTGCACTTGGCTTGCTAGAAAAAATAGTAGATTCACCAATAAACGATCATATGGTGTTCTTATTTCAGCCAGCAGAGGAAAGTCCAGGTGGTGCTCTTCCGATGCTGAACTGGCTAAGGGAAGAGCATCCTGAGCTAGTTCCTAACAAGATATTTGCTTATCACGTAGCACCGGAGTATCCAGTTGGGACGATCGCTACCCGACCTGGCCTCCTATTTGCCAATACGTCAGAGCTCTACATTGACTTAATAGGGAAGGAAGGGCATGCTGCCTACCCCCATCAAGCAAGGGATATGTCAATCGCAGCAGCAACTCTTTTGCTACAGTTACAATCCATCGTGAGCCGTACAGTTAACCCAATGAAGCCTGCAGTATTAACTATTGGTAAATTTACGTCTGGTACTGTACAAAATATTATTTCAGGTCATGCCCGTCTTGAAGGAACGATTCGTACGATGGATGCTACTACGATGGCATTAATAAAAGAAAAGATAGAGGCTTTTTGCCATGCTACTGAAATTGCGTTTGAGTGTGAGGTAAAAATTGATTATGGATCATCCTATTATCAGGTGTATAACGATCCTGACATTACAAATAATTTTCTTGCTTTTGCTAATCAGCACCAAGCAACTAATGCCATTCATTGTGATGCAGCAATGACAGGTGAGGATTTTGGATATTTTTTAAAGGATATACCAGGTATGTTGTTTTGGGCTGGTGTCAATTCTCCTTTTGGTCTTCATCATGCAAAGATGAACCCAAGTGAAGAGCTATTAGACTATCTTGTCCCTTTTGTAGATCAGTACCTTAGAACACTTACAAGCAATTAAACAAGAAAAGCGGAAGCGCCTATGTCTGCCCCGACAGGCAAATGGAGAAAAGCGAGGAGGCAGTACCTCAGCCACCGGAGCTTTTAACCATTTGACCCGAGGGGCAAGGCGGTGGAGCTAGACATCAACTTATCCACAGGTGCAGAATTCCATAACTTTCTAAACAACGAAAAAGGACAGAGACTATCATGCTCTGTCCTTTTTTATAAAATTTTGTAGAAATCAATTCCTTTGAGTTAGGAACAAATATATTTAAGAAAGCTGGTGTTTTATGAGTAATATTATTAGCTATTACAATCAATTTGACGAGTGGGGGAGACTGGAAAGGGAACCGATTGAATTTCAAGTGAATTGGCACTACATAAGTACGTACCTGCCTCCTAATGGGAACGTCCTTGATAACGGAGCAGGCCCGGGAAAATATGCGATGAAGCTGGCTCTTGAAGGATACAATGTGACGCTAACGGATTTAACTCCCAAACTAGTGGAAATAGCGAGAGAAAAGGCAGAAGAATTTAACCTAAAAGGTCGCTTCACTGATTTCCTAGTCGCGGATGCACGAGACTTATCCAAAATCCAAGATGAGCAGTTTGATGCTTCTCTTATGCTTGGACCAATGTATCATATACAGGAAGAAGCCGATCGGATAAAAGCAATTCAAGAATTACATAGAGTTACTAAAAAAGATGGTCTAGTTTTTGTTGCCTTTATGCCGAGAGTAAAACATCTTTTGACCTCTCTGACACACCCAGAGAACTGGAAACCAAATGACGAGATGGATAACATCTTACAATTCAATCAAACTGGCTGCTTTGATCATCAGGAGGCTGGACGTTTTACAGGAGCCTATTATTATAATATCGATGAGATAAAGCCTTTTATGGAATCAAACGGATTTCAAAGTTTGGAATTGATTGGCTCTAACGTGGCTGCTACATTGAATAAGGAAAGCTGGGACTATTGGAAGAAAAAAGGGGAGCAGGAATATGAAAAACTAATAAACCTGCTAATTGAAAAAGCCAAGGATCCTTATATGCTAGGGGTATCATCTCACTTGCTCTACATTGGAGTAAAAAAGTAAAAAAGAGCATGGACGTTATAATTCACGTCCAGCCCTCTATCGATCAGTCAACGAGTTGTACATTATAGTCCTTAAACCAAATATGCATTTGAGCCAAATATGCTAACAGCTGGGGACCCGTCATCAATTGACCATACCAAGGAGTTTTAAAAGCCTCTCCATTTGATTCGATTAAAGAGTGAAGGCTACTTGGCGTAAATAATTCATGTAAGATAGAATTCTTATCTAATAACTGTTCCTTCAGCATAAGCTGTATCTTTGCCGCGTAAATAGGGTTATGCGTTTTTGGATAAGGACTCTTTTTACGATAAAGTACCTCGTTAGGGAGAATTCCCTCTAGAGCCTTGCGAAGTATACCTTTTTCTTGATTTCCAACCATTTTATAATCCCACGGAATATTCCACGCGTACTCTACAAGCCGGTGGTCAGCAAAGGGAACACGAACCTCTAAACTTGCTCCCATGCTCATTCGGTCTTTACGGTCTAGCAGAGTGGTCATAAACCAAATCATATTCATATAAAAAAGCTCTCTTCGCTCAGCTTCTAAGGAGGATTCTCCAAATAGCTGAGGCGTTTCAGCTGCACTGACATCGTAAGCATTTTGGACATATTCATGGATGTTCAATTTTTTCTGCCAGCTATCATTTAGCAATGAGTGTCTTTCATGCTTGGAGCGAATCCAAGGAAAGCCTGATTCTGCATTCCCTATCTTATGGAACCAAGGGTAGCCTCCAAAAATTTCATCCGCACATTCTCCAGATAATCCTACGGTGAAATCCTTTTTGATCTCCTTACAAAACCATAAAAGAGAGGAATCGATATCTGCCATTCCAGGTAAATCGCGAGCATGGACTGCCTCCGTTAGGAATTGGGCTAAATCATCCTGTGTAATAACAGAAAAGTGGTGGGTAGTATTAAGAGTGCTGGAGACCTTTTGGATGAAAGGGAAATCCTCGCTAGGCTGAAATTCATTTCCCTTGAAGTGTACGTTATTGTTTTCATAATCAATAGAATAAGTATGAAGAGCAGGCTTACCATCTCTTTTATAGGCATTCGCCGCAACAGCAGAAATAGCACTTGAGTCTATTCCTCCTGAAAGGAAAGTACATAAAGGCACATCGGAAACGAGCTGCCTTTCAACCGCATCTGTAAATAAGAATCTTACATTCTCCACCGTGTCCTCTAAGCTATCGGTATGCTCCTTACTTTCCACATTCCAATATCTCCATATACGTAGTCCATTCTTGGAAAAAATTAAGGCATGTGCTGGACGAAGCTCCATTATCCCTTTATAAACACCCAATCCAGGGGTACGAGAAGGCCCTAGCCCAATAATTTCTGATAAACCAACACGGTCGATTTCTGTTGGGACATCTGGATGTGCAAGCAATGACTTTAATTCAGATCCGAAGAGTAATCCTTCATTTCTTTCTGTATAAAACAAAGGTTTTACCCCTAAGCGGTCTCTTGCCATAAAAACCTTTTGTTCTTCTTCGTCCCAAATCGCAAATGCAAAAATCCCATTAAAATAATCGATGCACTGTTCCTTCCATTCGATATAAGAGGTTAATAATACCTCCGTATCGGAATGACCGGAGAACGAATGCCCTCGACTTAATAATTCTTTTCGAAGCTCCTCTGTATTGTATAGCTCACCATTATAGCAAAGTGTGTAGTTCCTAGATTGATAGCTTTTGCTCATGGGCTGCTTACCACCAATAGGGTCAACTACAGTCAATCTTCGGTGGCCAAAGAGTGCATGGGCAGAACTCCATACATTGTGATCGTCTGGGCCACGCTGCTTTAAACACTCTGCCATTTTCTCTACAATAGGGGAATAGCCCCTTAAATCTTTTTTAAAATCAATCCATCCCGTTATCCCACACATATAATTCGCATCCCTTCTTTCACCCCCATAGTATATGCAAAAAAGTACTGTAAAAGTGACGAGAGAAA
>NZ_JBAEAP010000392.1:0-2106 GCF_056205495.1 Psychrobacillus sp.
TTAAATAGAAGACAAAAATCCATGCAGTCTAGGCTGCGTGGATTTTTTAGTTAACACTATCGCCGTAGTGATATGCATTCTCAATTAGAGTTATCTTATTGAAAATGATAGTGTCATAAAGTACCATGCGGATGAACCTAATTTTTCTCTTATAATTGTTATATATTATCAATAAGAAAGTGTTTCAAAAGATTTGCAAGGGACTTCAGTTTGAGTTAAGATTAGAATGATAATAAATTAGAATGGTTATACATTTCTAGTTACTTAATGGAGGTTATTAAATGTCGACTTTAGTTATTAAGGATTTACACGTCGCTATCGACGGTAAAGAGATCTTAAAAGGTGTTAATTTATCCCTTAACACAAATGAAATTCACGCTATCATGGGTCCAAACGGTACTGGTAAGTCTACTTTGGCTTCAGCTATCATGGGTCATCCTAAATATGAAGTTACTTCTGGTTCAGTTGAATTAGATGGTGAAGACGTATTAGAAATGGAAGTGGACGAGCGTGCTCAAGCTGGTTTGTTCCTTGCAATGCAATATCCAAGTGAGATCACTGGAGTAACTAATGCAGACTTCTTGCGTTCAGCTATCAATTCTCGTCGTGAAGAAGGCGATGAAATTTCTCTTATGAAATTTATCCGCGAATTAGACAGCAAAATGGAATTCTTAGAAATGGATCTTGATATGGCACAACGTTATTTAAATGAAGGATTCTCAGGCGGAGAGAAAAAACGTAACGAGATTCTTCAATTAATGATGCTTAAGCCTAAATTCGCTATTTTAGATGAAATTGACTCTGGTCTAGATATCGATGCACTTAAAGTTGTATCTAAAGGAATCAATGAAATGCGTGGAGAAGGCTTTGGTAGCTTAATCATCACTCACTACCAACGTTTACTTAACTACATCACTCCAGACCATGTACATGTAATGATGCAAGGTCGCGTTGTTAAATCTGGCGGTCCTGAGCTAGCTCAAAAATTAGAAGCTCAAGGTTATGACTGGATTAAAGAAGAATTAGGAATTGAAGACGAGACAGTTGGACAAGAAGCATAAGAAAGGGGACGCATGACATGACGGTTGAAACGAAAATGGCATTAACCGAACAGGATATTCGCTCCTTTTCAGAAGGTCACCAAGAACCAAGCTGGATGACGGAACTTCGTCTTTCTGCTTTAGGTCAAGTGGAAACACTTCCAATGCCAACACCAGATAAAACTAAAATTACAAATTGGAATTTCACTGAATTTCCTGCTCATACTGTAGAAAGCACTACATTCTCTTCATTGGATGAACTTCCTGAAGAAGTGAAGGCGCTTGTTCATGCAGATGAGCAAAAAAATATTTATATTCAACACAACAATACACCTGCTTACCTATCTGTAACAGATAATTTAAAAGCACAAGGTGTGATCATTACTGATATTTATACTGCTGCACGCGAACATGGCGAGCTTTTACAAAAATATTTCATGACAGATGGCGTTAAAGTTAATGAACACAAATTAACTGCACTTCATGCTGCGTTATTAAACGGTGGAGTATTTGTATACGTACCGAAAAATGTTGTAATTGAAGAACCTGTTCAAGTTATTTATCTACATGACAACGAAACTGCTTCTTTATTCAACCACACATTGCTTGTGGCGGATGAAAACAGTTCGGTAACTTATGTGGAAAACTACTTGTCTACAGTTGAACATTCAAACGGTTTAGCTAACATTGTTTCTGAAGTAATTGTGAAGGATAATGCGAAAGTTACTTTCGGTACAGTAGACGTTCTTGCAGAGGGATTTACTACTTATGTTAACCGTCGTGGTGTAACTAGCCGTGACGCTGTAATTGAATGGGCTCTTGGAATGATGAACGATAGTGATACTATTTCTGAAAATGTTACTCATTTAGTTGGGGACAATTCAGAAGGTCATGTAAAAATGGTTGTTGTAGGTCGTGGAACTCAAAAACAAAACTTTACAACAAAAGTTATTCACTGGGGTAAACATACGGAAGGACAAATCCTTAAACATGGTGTTATGAAGGATGCTGCATCTTCTATTTTCAACGGTGTTGGTAAAATTGAATTTGGTGCTACAAAAGCTAA
>NZ_JBAEAP010000393.1:0-4299 GCF_056205495.1 Psychrobacillus sp.
TTTACCACATTCTGCAAGTGCATCGAACCTTGTAGGAAGTGATCTTGTGAATATCACAAAAACAGTCGATGTGACAAGTCTAGTAGAAGACGATATTGCAAATGTCACAATATCAGTTAAGGGAACTCCAAAGGATTCCACATATGTTAGACCTAATGATGTTATTTTAATTGTTGATAAATCCGGAAGTATGACACAGGATAATCGTATAAATGCAGCTAAAGAGGCAACAAAAGAGTTCATTGATCTAATGGATTTAACGAAACATCAAGTAGGGATTGTTGATTTTAGCGCTTCTGCATCCTCGTACCCATTAACAACTGATGCAACGGCTGCAAAGAATTATGTGGATACAATCAAAGCAAACGGGGGAACAGCAACAGGTGCAGCAGTTAGAGCAGCTACGGCGATGCTTGCGAATCATCGCCCAGAAGCACAACCAACAATCGTGATTCTAACTGATGGTGCAGCAGATAACTCATCTGATGCATTAGCGAGTGCTAAGGCAGCTAAAGATGCAGGAATTATTTTTTACTCTATTGCATTATTGGGGCCAAATGATGACCCAACTACTAGTGCACCTAACCAATTGCTAAAAAATATGGCTACATCGGGAGACCATCACCATTTTGTACTTGGTTCAGTAGGCTTATCTGATGTGTACAAAAGAATTGTTGAAGAAATTGGATTAGCAAGCGCATATAATGTGAAACTAACAGACACGATTTCACCTGAATTCGAAATCGTTCCTGGGTCATATGACAATAATATACCTAAACCTAAAGTTACTGGAAATACATTAGAATGGGATATATTAGAATTAAAGTCGAAGGAACTAACGTTTACTTATCAAATTCGAGCAAAGACAACAACGGAAGCTGGAAAATACTTACTTGGTACTACTTCAGCAAC
Source organism: Psychrobacillus sp. (assembly GCF_056205495.1). Classification (NCBI taxonomy): domain Bacteria; kingdom Bacillati; phylum Bacillota; class Bacilli; order Caryophanales; family Bacillaceae; genus Psychrobacillus; species Psychrobacillus sp. The sequence continues at coordinate 913 of NZ_JBAEAP010000393.1, forward strand.
CTTTGAAGATCATCAAAAAGTAAACTATACAGTAGACACTAAAAATCCAATGATTGATGTTTTAAATCCAGCACCAATTATTACTTCTATTAATCCCGAGAAGGGGTTAACGACTGGTGGGGAAGAAGTTACAATTACAGGACAAAAGTTTCTACCAGGAGCTAAAGTATACTTTGGCAAAAATGAAGCAACGGTTCTTTCTGAATCCTCAAATGAGATTGTGGTGAACACGCCTCTTGGTGTTCAAGGGACGACAGTTGAAGTGAAAGTAGTCAATACTGATAATCAATTCGCAATCGGATCATTTATGTATTATGCTGATCCAACAATTTCTTATGTATCACCAGCAGAAGGTAAAATGGAAGGTGGCAATCAGGTAGCTGTCTACGGTTCTAACTTCTTAAATGGGGCTAAAGTATATATAAATGGAGTAGAGGCCGCTACAAGTTTTAGTACACAAGTAAGACTTTATGCCATTGTCCCGGAATCGAATACAGATGGACTCGTTTCAGTGAAAGTAGTCAATCCAGATGGCACAGAAGTGGAAAAAGCGGATGCTTATAATTATTTAACGCCACCGCCACCACCTGTTATTCAATTAGATAGTCTTTCTGCTACATCTGGGAAATTAACTGGCGGAGAATCTGTTTTTCTTCTAGGAAAAAACTTTGATAACAATGTAAAAGTTTATTTTGGTGATAAAGAGGCTATTGTAAACTATTATGCGAGCTCTACTAAAATTCGCGTTAATGTGCCACAATCCGATTCTGAAGGATTTGTGACAGTGAAAGTGGTTAACCCAGATGGTACTTTTTCTGAACTAACAAATGCATACGAATATTTAGCACCGCCACCTACACCTGTTCAATTAGATAGTCTTACTACTACATCTGGGAAATTAACTGGCGGAGAAAATGTTATTCTTCTAGGAAAAAACTTTGATCAAAACGTAAAAGTTTATTTTGGTGATAAAGAGGCTATTGTAAACTATTATACGAGCTCTACTAAAATTCGCGTTAATGCGCCACAATCCGATTCTGAAGGATTTGTGACAGTGAAAGTGGTTAATCCAGATGGTTCTTTTTCTGAACTAACAAATGCATACGAATATTTAGCACCGCCACCTGCACCTGCTGTTCAATTAGATAGTCTTACTATTACATCTGGGAAATTAACTGGCGGAGAATCTGTTTTTCTTCTAGGAAAAAACTTTGATCAAAACGTAAAAGTTTATTTTGGTGATAAAGAGGCTATTGTAAACTATTATTCGAACTCTACTAAAATTCGTGTTAATGTGCCACAATCCGATTCTGAAGGATTTGTGACAGTGAAAGTGGTTAATCCAGATGGTACTTTTTCTGAACTAACAAATGCATACGAATATTTAGCACCGCCACCTGTACTTGCACCGACGATTACATCTCTTTCAAGCAACTCAGGAACAGTTTCTGGTGGTGAATCTGTTACAATTACAGGAACTAATTTTAAAAGTGGAGCGAAAGTTTATTTTGGAGACAAAGCGGCTGTAATAAATTCAATAACTAGCACAGCAATTAAAGTAAAGGTACCTGCTTCAACTATTTCTGGTCTAGTATCTGTAAAGGTTGTTAATGCTGACCTACAGGAAGTAATCCTGTATGATGGATATAACTATGAACCTGCTTCTATTACTATTACAAGTTTATCTGTCACAAGTGGTTCAGTCAAAGGTGGCAACTTAGTCAATATTTATGGTACTAACTTCGATGGTTTAATGACTGTAACTGTTGATGGACAGGAAGTAGCTTATGAATACTTTGCAACAAATCGTATCCGTATCCAAATGCCAAAGGCTAACGCAGCAGGTACAGTTGATATTACGGTAGATAGAGCAGGGGTACAAGCTTCTAGCCAATATACTTACAAATAAAAAAGGTTATCAATCTTTTAGTGTTGCTTAAGTTTAGGTCTTAAATCAAATGTTGGGGTGTAGTAAATTTTTTACTACACTCTTTTTTTTGTGAAAGAGGTTGATTTCTCTCCAGGCAGCCTCCGTTTCACCTACACCACGCGCAACAGGATGTTGTTCAACTTCTTCTTCTTCTTTTTAGGGTTGAATCACGAAAAATTGAATACTCAACCTGGTGCGATTTCCGTTACGCTTTCACAGCAAAAAGCGTTAGCCGTCTGCTACACTGGACGATCCTGCTCCAATCAGTCTTATTACGGAGACGTACTCTACCATTTTTATTTACAGAATTGAATAATATGTTGGTTTTAAAATGTTCATACGTTTGAAAAACAAAAAGTTTTAATCATAAGTAAGTGTTAAATAGCATTCACTGGCTAGAAGGGCTTATAATACATATTTAATTCTATAGAGTCCTTAAAAAACGAAACTAAAAAAATTTTTTTTATTACCGATATTACTTATAACAAAGCTTGTATTTTAGTCAAGGGGGATAAAAATATGCGTATACAGGAACATGCTAACACGGATACGAGAGTAATTAATAAAGCTATTCCTAATAAAGGCGAAATTTTAAATAGCGAAGTTATTCAAGTAAATGTAACGGAAGCTACAAAGTTAGTAGAAGATAGTCTAGATACGAAGAACCAAGTAAAAGATGTAGTCAATAAAATGAATGAAATGTTAGAAGTAAATCAAAGCACCGCAAAATTCATTTATCATGAAGGCCTAGACCGTTACTATGTAACTGTCGTAAATAAAGAGACGGATGAGGTTGTGAAAGAAATTCCTCCCAAAAAGCTTCTAGATGCCTTTTATGAAATGCAAAAAATGCTTGGAATGATAGTGGATGAAAAAATTTAATAATAATTTAGGAGGAATTTAACATGGCATCAACAAATGCAACTTCATTTTCTTATTTAAGTACAGCGGGAAGTCGTTTTACCGGATTAGCTTCTGGTATGGATATCGATTCAATTGTAGAAAAATTAATGAAAGCTGAAAGCGCTAAAATGGAAAAGCTTCAGCAACAAAAGCAAAAATACGAGTGGCAACGTGATTCTTATCGTAGCATTAATACGAAATTAGAGGCATTTCGTACAGAAGGATTTGATAAATATTTATCGACTTCATTTAATACAAAGTCAGCTACTGTATCAGATTCATCTAAAATCTCAGTTAAGGCTAGTTCTGATGCAACAGCATCATTGACGATTTCTTCTGTTTCACAGCTAGCTCAGTCTGCTAATAAGGTATCTACACTTTCATTAGCATCTGGATCAACTGATATTGTAAAAGGAACTAACGCTTTAAATGATTTAGGTATTACAGGTGATGGAGCAGTTACAGTAAATGTAATACAAAAAGATGGTACCTTAAAAGAAACAACTATTAACTATAAATCTACAGATACAGTGGATTCCTTTATAAAAAATATA
>NZ_JBAEAP010000394.1:0-4242 GCF_056205495.1 Psychrobacillus sp.
CCGAGTTCCAATGGGATTCGCCTCTCATTCCCTATACCTGGTGAAAAGCCAGTGGTTTCGGAAGGTCCATTTACGGAAACACAAGATTTAACTGCAGGGTTTATACTGATTGAAGTGGAATCCAAAGAAGAAGCGGTTAAGTGGGCGATGCAAATGCCTGACCCTCAAGGATATGGCGAAGGTCAGATTGAATTACGTCAAGTATTTTAAAAGACGAGAGAGCATCCAACTAAATGAAAATGTCCATAAAAAAGAATTAAATGAGAGCCAGGTGGTGGTCATTACGAAAATAACTCTTTTCATCGTCTGGAGCATTATTTTTCTATATCTTCTAAACGTACTGGAGATTGAGAAAAATATTCTCAACTACTCGATTGCTTTCTTTTTTTTATTGACTGGCATCCTCCTGATAAATGGTCTCCTCAATAAAAAAATTAACAAAAATGTATTGAACAAATAAAACATAAAAAAAGGCCACCTTTTTCTGGTGACCTTTTTTTATACGTTAATATATTCAAAAGAGATTATTTTTCTGGACGAAACCTTTCTAGCTGCTCCAACAAATTCTCTTTTTCCATAATCTCATGTTCATATTTACCAAAAAGATCGAAATGGGGGTAACCTTCCTTATAGTCAATCCATTCTTCCTTTAAGTCATACTGCTTTCCCCATTCGATGAGCTTATTAATATCGCTACATCCAACCTTAGTAACCGTTTTGCATCCTGGAAAGCGTTCATCCAACCAATAGTGAGTAAGAAAAGCGATTTCCTTGTTTTCCACTGACTGTTTCCAATTTTTTAGCTCATCTCTATTAATACCAAAAGCCACAGTTAAGATTCCTTCACGATTTCTTTATATTTATTGTCCCAAGCTGCATCTATCTTCGCAAGTGATACTGGTCTAAAATCTTCTTTTCGAACGACTACATGCTCCGTCGTTGCGGTAGAAGACAGTGTGCCATCTGTATGTACAATTTCATAACCATAGGTTGTTCTTAGTCTTCCATGCTTTTCAATCCATGTTCGTACTTTTACTTTATCCCCGTACTTTACCGGTGTTTTATAATTGATATTTACATTGGTTACTGGTGATAAGTATCCATCCTTCTCTAAACCTGCATAAGAGAAACCCAAATCTTGTATAAGCTGAGTTCGTCCCATCTCTAACCAAACTAAATAGTTTGCATGATACACTACTCCCATTTGATCGGTCTCTGCGTATCGTACTTCAATTTCTTTATCACTTATAAACATTTCTTAGTCACCTCAACCTCTATTATACAAAAAGATAGCAAAAAAAGCTGGAAAGTGTTACTCCACAGCTTTTAAAGCCATCTCTTTTAATAGTTTCTTATTAATTTTACCTACATCTGTCCTCGGCAATTCTTCTAGAAAATAAATCTTCTTAGGAACCTTATAGCTTCCTAGCGTTACTTTACAATAATCGATTAGCTCCTGCTCTGACACAGCTGAATTAGCATAAGAAATAAATGCAGTCACACACTCTCCCCATTTTACATCCTCTAATCCAAGTACAGCTGCTTCCTTTACATTAGGATGCTCCGCAAGGCGTTGCTCGATCTCTAAAGGATAAATATTCTCTCCTCCTGAAATAATCATCTCCTTTTTACGACCCACTATAAAGAAATCACCATCCTCGTCAAAGATTGCAAGGTCTCCAGTTTTTAACCATTTACCCTCAAATGTATTTTCCGTTTCCCCATCATTATTCCAGTAGTGCTTAAAAACGTGTCTCCCTGAAACGTATAGCTCACCTACTTCATTTGGTTGACAAGGTTCCCCATTTTCGTTTATTACTTTTACTTCATTGAATTGCATACACTTGCCTACTGTCCCCTTTTTAAGCATAGCTTTCTCTGGATGGACGAAAAAGTTGTTTGGTCCTGCCTCCGTCAAACCGTAGCCTTCTTTAAACAAAATTCCAATCTCTTCAAACTTATTATAGATTGTGTGAGGACAAGGCGCTCCACCGGATAAAAAACACTTAACTGTAGGGAACAGCGACTTATTGATATACTCTGTTTCTAACATTGCTTGATACATCGTCGGCACAAACAAAGACAGAGTAGTCTTGTAGGAGTCCAAGTATTTTAAAGCTTCCTCTGCTTGAAACTTGTTGCCTGTGACCACGGTACCCCCCGCCATTAAAATAGGTATGCATAATGCGTTTAGTCCTCCAGTATGAAACATAGGCATATAGTTTAATGTACAGTCCTCTTCGTTTAATCCCCAGCTGATGATTGTATTAATCGCATTCCAATTGACATTGTCAAAGGATAGTACTGCTCCCTTAGGACTTCCAGTTGTCCCGCCTGTATAAATAATGAGCCAAGGATCATCCGGTTTCCAATCCGTGTTTAGATGGAAGTCATTATTATTGGAGAGTGTTATACCCGACAAAATAATTGTTTTAAAGGTAGGGAAAAATGTACTTAAGTATCTATGCTCGTCATCGTAAATGACGGCCACCGGCGAACAATCATCTAGTATATATTGTAATTCTTTGGTGCTTAACCGGAAATTTAACGGCACATAGATAAGTCCTTTCAAACCACAGGCGAACAATAATGCAAATAGTTCTATTCTATTATGAGAAAGAACCACGATTCTCTCCCCAGCTTTATATCCTTGTTGCTCAAAATAGTTCGCCCATCCACTTACTTGTTCCCATAATGTTTCATAGGTCCATTCCTTGCCGCTACTACTATCTATTAAAGCCTTCTTAGTTGGAGAGAGGATAGCCCTTTTATAAATCCATGCTTGTTCAGATAACATCTTGGCAACACCCTTTCCTTACATCATGATACCGCCATCTACTTGTAGTACATGCCCGTGAACATAACTAGATTCATCGGAGGCTAAAAACAAATATGCATTTGCAATATCGCGTGGTTCTGCTAAACGTTGGAGAGCCACAACAGACTGCATCTGTTCAATAATTTTCTCAGGCATTTTCGCTACCATTTTCGTTAAAGTGAACCCCGGGGCTACTGCATTCACATTGAGGCCTTTTCTTCCTAGTTCTTTTGCCCATGTCTTCGTCATTCCTACGACCGCAGCCTTTGAAGCAGCGTAATTGGTCTGACCTACGTTTCCATAAACTCCACTAACGGAGGAAGTATTAATAATTTTTCCATACTGATTTGCTACCATGTATGGAACAACAGCCTGCGTGCAATTGAATACACCTTTTAGATTTACATCTAACACTCTACTAAAATCTTCTTCTGTCATTTTAGTTAGCATGGCATCACGAGTGATCCCTGCATTATTTATCAAAATATGAATCTCTCCAAACCGTTCAATCGTTTGTTCCACCATTGCATCAACACTTTTTCGATCTGCCACATCTACTTGGATAAAGAATGCCGAATAACCTTGTTCTCTTAATTCATTTTCTAGAGATGTGCCTGCCTGTTGATCGAAATCAGCCAAAACTACTTTTGCTCCTTCTTCAACAAACCGTTGAACAGCCGCGGATCCAATACCGTTAGCGGCTCCAGTAATAATTGCTACTTTATCTTGAAGTCTCATAATTATTTTTCCCCCTTTAAAAATGGTTCGACAGCACTTAGCAATTGCTCCAAATCATCAATTAAGGGAGAATGGCCACAGTTAACTAAAGGGATATATGTAGCATTGTCACCCAAATCTGCAACGATTTCTTGTGTCATTTGCTCTGATACTACATAATCTCGATCTCCACGAAGAACAAGAACTGGTATGGTTATATCCTTAGCCTGGTTGGTTCCTTTTGCGGCTCCATTATGCTCTTTACCAATATTAAATATATTTAAGCTGTGATACACATCAGCTAAATTTCGTTGTGTCAGCATATCGTCTAGATATTCTTCATATAATTGCTCATTCGGTTTCCTTTGTGTATAGATTGCAGCATTCCATACAGCCCTTAAGCCCTCTTTGTTTTTTGTATCATACAATCCTTGCATCGCCTTCGTTTTAGATGGATCATTCTCGATTTCCTCTATCGTCTGTAGTCTTTCATTATAGTTAGGCGTGCCATCTGGATTCGTCCCAAAGAATGGATATCCTCTGGTGGACGCTGACGACAATAGAACCAACTTTTCACAATACCCAGGAAAATCAGCAACAAACTGCATACATACTGCGCCCCCAGTAGACCAGCCAATCAAGTCAAACTTCTTAAGGGAAAGGTGGTCGACAAAATTTTTTAGATCATTTGAAAAATCCTTTATCCC
>NZ_JBAEAP010000395.1:0-2476 GCF_056205495.1 Psychrobacillus sp.
GAGGTTTCAGCAGGTAATGCAGGAGCATATGGATTATCTGCTTAAGCTTGCTTACTTATATGTAAAGGAGTGGCCTGCAGCAGAGGATATTGTTCAAGAGGTTTTTTTGACCTTCTATCAGAAATTCGAGCAGTTTGAAGAACGAGCATCTTTGAAGACATACCTTGCACGAATAACCATTAACAGATGTAAGGATTATTTGAAGAGCTGGCGATATCGAACTCATACATTAACTAATTCATTTAAATCACCAACTAAAAGGTCTCGAAATGTCATGATAGAAAGTGATGAAAAATTAGAACTGGCAGAAGCAGTGCTAGAGCTCCCATTGAAATATCGTGAAGTGATCATACACTATTATTTTGAAGAGTTATCAGTCCTGGAGGTTTCTCAGCTGTTAATCATTTCAGATAGTACCGTAAAGACAAGGCTCAGAAAAGCTAGGTCACTATTGAAGGAAAAACTAAAGGATGGGGAATGGGAGGTGCTTGTAAATGAATGATATTAAACAACAGCTGCTGTTGAAAATAGGGAACACCTCCGAACGTGGTGATAGAGTGAAGGAGCAGATTCAAAAGAAAAAAGGGAACCACATAAAAAGAAAGTCGGAGCGTTTGGCTAGCTATACAGCTATAGCAGCTTTTACAGGTTTGATAGCTGTTGCTTGCTTCCTACTAGTCCCAAACCTTCTTCAAGAAAAGCCGTTCCAACCTGCAGAGGAACCGCCAACCACTGTGGTCCCTCCCTTGGAAGAACCAAATCATGAAGAAGATCTTACATTGCTATTAAAAGAATATTTTCCGGCCAATAGCAAGTCTACTTTTGATGGTGGCTATGAGGATAGCGGTTCTACTATTGAAACAACTTGGCTTAACGTAGATTATGTTCAGCAAATAGTGAGTAATACAGGGGCAGCGTTCGAAAACATTTATCGGATTAAGGACAATAAGGTAGAGCTCGTTTACAGAGAAATGCTGGAGGGCGTCTCTCCAACGAATATGACATTCAAAGAGCTAGAGTCCTTGCCTACCATAGAGCTGATACTAGAAGCTCCATTTGAAGTGGGAGATCCATATGGGTATGGAGGTACCCTTGGTGAAGGGGTTATTGTTTCCTTAGAAGAAGAGATTGCAACTCCTTTAGGTACCTTGAACAATGTGATGGTTGTAGAGACAAGTGCGGATGCGTATCGAGCTAGAAGCTATTATGCTCCTGGATATGGATATATAAAAGGGGTATCTGAATACTGGGATGAAGAAAAAGGCGATTATATTATTGGAGTAACAGAGGAAATAAAAGAATATACGTATGCAACAGAGTCTAAAGATGTTAGAGATAAAGTAACTCCCGGAACATTTGAGAAAACTAAAGTATCCAATTACAAACCAAGTTTCCATTCTCCATGGATTCCTTCACCCAATGGTACATATCGTGCCACAATAGAAGGACGTGGAGAACAGGCTGGAGAAGAGGGCATCGGTACTTTAGTTATCGAAAATATGGAGACAAAGGATTCATTGACCTTTAAGCTGCTGGAGGAAGAGCCGTACAGCCAGTATACACCGAAGGAAGTAGCTTGGATTGATGAAAGCCGTCTGTTTGTTATTATTGGCTATGCCTACGGAATGGTGACTGCTGGTGGCAAGCTGTATGTGTTAGACGTAGAGATGAATGAAGTGAAGCCAATTATTACAGATTTAACTAACAAAGAAGAAGTTATGTCTATAAAGGTGAACAACGATGATACTTTCACATATCAATTACATGTATACGATACAGATGCAATGGAAGGCTCAGAAAGCCATGTGGAAGAAAATACACTACCATTACCAAAGCCTGGAGAGAGGGAGTAATTACCCTCTCTTTTTTATTCTGCCTTGTTAGAATGGGGGAGGTTATCGAGCTTTCTAGAAATCTCTCTTAATAATTCATTACGCTCTTTATTCGAAAGTACTAATGTAATGATAAACCAAATAACAAAACACCAGAATGCAAAGAAAAGAATTAAAGGGATAATTGCAATAAACGTGTTCATCAATCAAATTTCTCCATTCTTAAAATAATTTGTCACTTAAATGCTCATGAATGAGTTTCCAATCTCCTTCATTCTTTACAAATACATTTGTAGCTCTGCCTTCACCATTAACATACTCACCATTCACGTACCCTTCATAAAAATAGGTATAGATACATGTCGCTGAGTCTTCACCTTGATGGAGCCAATGGACATTCCGAGCCTCATAGTTTTCATCTTTTACAACCGTCCAAGCGTTTTCAAAGTAATTCTGTATCTCTTGATGAGTAGTACAGGTTTGATCGGAGAAAAAGTAAACGGCATTGTTGTGCAATACTTTACGGACCTGTTCAAAGTCATGCGTGTTCGTGGCTGCTATATACGTATTTAGAATTTCCATGATTATCCTCCAACGGTTGACTTATTTTTTATAATAAAGAAATTGTTTGGAGAAAACAAATG
>NZ_JBAEAP010000396.1:0-3700 GCF_056205495.1 Psychrobacillus sp.
CTGGTTCACCAAGCAGGTCGAAGTCTTGTTTTGCAATGTAATTAAGTAACTCCTCATACGTGTCAATCGCTGGCTCTGGGTTGTTCACTAGGTCTAGACCATAATCCTTTGCGGATGGATCCTGATCGATACTACGCTTCCTTGCATAGACATGAGTTGCAATTGGCGGAAGACCTGATGTATGAGTCATCAAATGATGTATTGTAATTCTCTTGGATTTTTCTTCGTCCTGCGTTCGAAAATCTGGTAAATACTTAACCACCTCGTCATGGACAGACAGTTTACCAAGCTCCTGAAGCTGCATAATGGCTACACACGTAAAGGACTTCGTCATGGAGGCTATGCCGAAAATCGTGTCTGCATCGATGGGAAGCTGTTTTTCCACATTTCGATACCCGAAAGCTTTTTCATAGATTCGTTCATTATTTTGATTAAAAGCAATACCTACCCCAGGGATTTTGTGTTCTTTTATGAGACCCTTTGCATATTGCTCGAATTGCCCCATCATCTCTATTTTATTTACCATTTCTTATCCCCCTTTATTATCATGAAAATATTTTAGCATAATTGAACTGTCAAAAGTTGTAATTATTTGAAAATAAAAATAATTACACTTTTCCGTAGTAACGTTCAATAAAGGAGTTAAACAAGGAAGCAAGCACTTGTTGAAAGAGCATGCCAAGAACAACAGGAATAGCAACAGCTGCTGGAAAATAGGCCGTAGCTAGAACTACTCCCGCACTTATGTTGCGCATCCCTCCAGTAAAGACCATTGCAATTACCGTTTCCTTCCCCTGTCTCAACAATCTCCCCGCTGAAAAAGAAAGAACATAGCCTAAAAAAGCGATAATGATTACAACAATTCCAAGTCCTACTAAAGCAAACCCTTCCTCTAATAAAAACGGAGCAACTACTGCCCCATTTAGCATTACTACTATTCCCATGCCTACCTTAGAAAACGGAGAAAGCCTAGCACTTAAAATATCGACTACTTTGCCCTTCGTTACCTGATTTAAAATCATTCCTAAAATGGAAGGAATAACAATCGTCCAAAGAAGTCCGATCATCATACCGAGTGCATCAATCTCTACTGTTTCACCTACTAGAAGATGAAGTGTTAAAGGAACAATTACGGGTGAAAGAAGCGCTCCTAATAAAATAATCGTAAGTGCCAGCACATTATTTCCTTTTGCCACTGCAACCCATACAAAGCTAGTAATCCCTGTAGGTATAGACATTGCAAGTACTAGCCCTGTAATCGTCAGCATTTCTCCTGGAAACACGAGATGACCGATTCCAAGCGACAGCAAGGGCATAATAATATGCAAAATGGTGAACGTCACGAAGATTGGAAGTGGATGTAAAACAGCATCCTTGAAGGAAGCGAAATTTGAATTTAGGCTACCTGCAAAGGTCATAAATGCAAAAATCCATGGTATTAGCCATGCCAAATCAACAATATAATCGGATACTAATACCCCGATTACTACACTGACCGGAATAAAATAAGCCATCGTTTTTTCCAAAAATTTATTTATGCTGAGCATCATGGTCTATCAGTCTCCAATCCTAACTGTCACTAAAGAATAACCTTATGTATTTCCTCATATATTGATATATCGGATAATATAGGAGGGCTTATATGGGATATTATGTAAAGGTTGAAAAAGGTGTGAATATATACATAGAGGATATAAACCCATCAGCCGACAAGACGATTTTATTTATTCATGGCTGGCCAGCTAACCACCAAATGTTTGAGTATCAATTCAACCAACTGCCCGCACTTGGCTACCGCTGTATAGGTCTTGATTTGCGTGGCTTTGGAAAATCCTCTAACCCTTGGGAAAGTTACTCCTACAACAGAATGGCTGACGATATCCGAGTTATTATAGACACGCTACAACTGGAGAACATTACGCTTTTAGGTCATTCGATGGGTGGGGCAGTTGCCATTCGGTATATGTCTCGTTACAACGCTCATCAGGTAGATAAGCTGGCCCTAGCTGGTGCAGCTGCTCCAATGTTTACGATGCAGCCCGATTTTCCTTATGGCACCCCTATAACTGTAGTAAACGAATTAATAAGCGATACGTATAATGACCGACCAAAAATGGTGCAGGATTTCGGCAATCTCTTCTTTCACCGTCACCTGAGCGAAAGTTTTCAGCACTGGTTCCAAAATCTTTGTCTTACTGCATCTGGCCATGCAACCGCGCAATGCTTAGAAACACTGCGTGATGAAGACCTCCGAAGTGATCTTACCCGCATTCATACTCCTACACTTATCCTCCACGGCAAATGGGATTTAATCTGTCCCTACGAACTAGGAGAGCTTATGTACGTGCAAATTCAAAATTCTATGTTAGTCCCTTTTGAATATAGTGGGCATGGTTTGTTTTATGAAGAAAAAGAAAAGTTTAATGAAGAGCTTGCTAGATTTATAGGCTAGAACAAAAAAGGAGGAAGAAAGATGCAATGTCCAAATTGCAATCATGATCAAGTATCAGGAAATTATTGCTCAGATTGTGGAAACTATCTACTGAGGCATCAAAGAGAGATTATTAAGGAAGCTGCTATTGCAACAGAGGCGCCCATTGCAGTAAAAGACCACTTGGCAACTTTGAAAAACCACACAAAGCAGTATTCCAATTATTTTATGCGCCAGCTTAAAAGTCCCTCGTTAACATATAGCAAAGGAGAAAGCGAGTTCCCGAATGCTACTGTAAGTATTATTCTATTTACAGCTCTTTTCTCCTTCTCGATTTATCTTTTTGCAGTTAACCAGTACTGGAGCAATCCACCCAGCTTTTTATCAACATTTATGGAAGTTTTCTTCGTCACGTTTGTTTTAACATTAATCGCAACCCTATCCATCTTTTTTATAAATACTATATTTGGACCACAGCACTCTTTTAAAAGCATTATTAGCTTCTATGCAGGACAGCTACCGATTGTAATCATTGGCACTGCTCTATCCGTCATCCTTATGTCTTTAAAGTCTTTCGCCTTCGGGAATGGAATGCTAACCATTTGTTTATTACTAGCTGTTTTCTTCATCCCGCTTTATGTCATCAGTGCTATACTTACGAGCAAACAAGAAAACTTCGAGCCATTATATGGCTTCCTCTTATATATCGTTCTTTACTTTGCACTCTTACTCATGATTACAATGATGATTGGCAACCTAACGATTAACAGTTATGTACAAAATCTAACTTATTTGTTTAAGTGAATATAAGGCAGTGGACCGTCATGTTGATGACGGTTCTTTTTTTGTGCTTTTCCAGGTTTGCTAGTTTCCGCAAGGTTCTTGTTGATCTCTGCAAGGTTTTGATTCGTTTCCGCAAGGTTCTGCTTCTTCTCTGCAAGGTTCACCCCATCTCTGCAAAATTCTATGAAACAAGAAAAGCGGAATCGCCTGTCTCTGCCCCGACAGGCAAATGGGAAAATACGAGGAGGCAATTCCTCAGCCACCGGAGCTTTTCTCCATTTGACCCCGAGGGGCAAGGCGGTGGAGCTAGACATCAAGAAAAGCGCAAGCGCCTGTCTCTGCCCCGACAGGCAAATGGAAAAAGCGAGGAGGCAGTTCCTCAGCCACCGGAGCTTTTCTCCATTTGACCCCGAGGGGCAAGGCGGTGGAGCTAGACATCAAGAAAAGCGCACGCGCCTGTCTCTGCCCCGACAGGCAAATGGAAAA
>NZ_JBAEAP010000397.1:0-1542 GCF_056205495.1 Psychrobacillus sp.
TAATTGAATCCATCACTTCATATACGAAACCAAAGAATTGGATTTCAGGAACAGGACGGAATCCTTGTAACGAAAGACCAACTGCTAGTCCACCAATACCTGACTCTGCAAGTGGTGTATCAAATACACGATCTTCCCCAAATTCTTTTTGTAGTCCTTCAGTTGCACGGAATACTCCGCCGTTATTACCAACGTCTTCGCCGAAGACTAACACATTTTCATCATTTTTAAGCTCAGTACGGAGAGCATCCGTAATAGCTTGAATCATCGTCATTTGTGCCATCGGTTACTTCGACTCCTTCTCTGTATAGTAAGCTAATTGCTCATCTAAGTTATATGGATTTTCTTCATACATAATATTTATTAAATCTGTTACTTTTTGTTTTGGAGCAGCATCCGCTTTTTTGATTGCATCTTTAATTTCTTCTTTCGCTCTCTCAATTACTTCTGCTTCTTTTTCTTCATTCCAAATACCTTTGCCCTCCAAATACTTACGGAAGCGTACTAATGGATCTTTTTTCTCCCATTCAGAATCTGTTTCTGACGTACGGTAGCGTGTAGGATCATCACCAGCCATTGTATGTGGACCGTAACGGTAACAAACAGTCTCTATTAAGCTTGGCCCTTCGCCTCTAATAGCACGATCTCTAGCATCCTTTGTCGCAACATATACAGCTAGTGGATCCATTCCATCAACTAACATGCTTGGTAAGCCAGCAGCAATCCCTTTTTGAGCAATTGTTTTAGCTGCAGTCTGTAGCTCACGTGGAGTAGAGATAGCATATTGGTTATTTTGGACAATAAATACAGCTGGTACACGGAAAGCTCCAGCAAAGTTAATGCCTTCGTAGAAATCTCCTTGTGAAGAACCGCCATCTCCTGTATATGTAATAGCAATAGATTTTTTACCACGCTTTTGCATACCTAATGCTACTCCAGCTGCTTGAATAAATTGTGCACCAATTATAATTTGTGGTGGAAACACGTTTACACCTTCTGGAATTTGGTTACCCATAAAGTGACCACGTGAGAATAAGAATGCTTGCCATAATGGTAAGCCATGCCAAACTATTTGTGGAACATCGCGATAACCTGGAAGAATGAAATCTTCCTTTTCACATGCGAAATGGGAAGCAAGCTGGGAAGCCTCTTGCCCTGCTGTTGGTGCATAGAAGCCAAGACGTCCTTGTCGGTTTAACGAAATAGAACGTTGATCTAATATTCTCGTATAGACCATGCGACTCATTAATTCCACTAAATCTTCATCAGATAAATTAGGGTTCGCTTGTTCATTAACGATTTCCCCGTCTTCATTTAAAATCTGGAACATTTCAAACTTTTCTTCGATTTCATGAAGCGTTTTCATTGGGTCAAACTGGGTTTCTTTGTTTGAAGCCATAAAGCACCTCTCCTTTTTCTCTGTATTAAAATTTATTTACACATTGATTGGTACAATATCAATTCCTTCTAAGTATACTCAAGAATAAATGCCCGGTCAATCATCTAGAACTCTATCATTTTTATATTAGAATATTATAAACA
>NZ_JBAEAP010000398.1:0-6873 GCF_056205495.1 Psychrobacillus sp.
CAAAGTACTTACAGATTTTTCTTCAAATACTCGAACAATTGCATCACCTAATAATTTTGCAACAGATAGTTCTTTAATTTTTGGTGAAAGTTTTTCTTCTGGTAATTGAATAGAGTTTGTAATAACCAATTCTTTAATAACAGAGTTATCAATACGCTCAATTGCTGGTCCTGATAGCACTGGATGTGTACAACATGCATACACTTCTTTAGCGCCGCTTTCCATTAAAGCGTGAGCTGCAATGGAGATAGTTCCTGCAGTATCAATAATATCATCGATTAAAATTGCCGTTTTTCCTTCAACATTACCAACGATGTTCATTACTTCTGCAACATTAGGGCGTGGACGTCGTTTATCAATAATAGCAATTGGCGCTTTTAAACGGTCAGCCATTTTACGTGCACGAGTAACTCCACCGTGGTCTGGTGATACAATAACAATTTGAGAAGGATCTAGGTTTTTCGTTAAGAAGTAGTCAGATAAGATAGGCACAGCTACTAAATGATCGATTGGAATATCGAAGAAACCTTGGATTTGTGGTGCATGCAAGTCTAAAACAATTGCGCGAGTTGCTCCAGCAGAAGTTAGCAGGTTAGCTACTAGCTTAGCTGTGATCGGTTCACGAGCACGAGCTTTTCTGTCTTGTCGAGCATATCCGTAATAAGGTAAAACAACACTTACGGTACGAGCAGAAGCACGTTTAACTGCATCTAACATGATTAATAATTCCATTATATTTTCGTTTACAGGACCAGAAGTGGATTGAACGATAAATACATCACATCCACGTATGCTCTCTTCGATATTAATTTGGACTTCGCCATCGCTAAATCTTGTTACAGTACTTTTCCCTAGCGGAACTCCAACCTCTTTTGCAATTTCTTCTGCTAATTTCTTATTCGAATTAAGAGTAAATATTTTTAGTTTGGCATTTTCATATCGATGAGTCATGATAATCCTCCTGAATAGTAATTGGTTATTTTAGATTGAGTTTGTTTACGTAGCCTTCTTTGTTTTCTTGTCGAGCACGACCAATAGCAAGTGCTTCACCTGGAACATCCTTAGTAATCGTAGATCCTGCTGCTACATATCCTTTTTTACCGATTGTTACAGGTGCTATTAGATTAGAATTACATCCAACAAATGCATCGTCTTCAATAGTTGTTACAAATTTGTTTTTACCGTCGTAATTAACCGTAATAGCTCCGCAACCAATATTCACATTAGTTCCTATAGATGCATCGCCCATATAGCTTAGGTGAGAGATTTTACTTCCATTGCCAACTACCGATTTTTTCACTTCCACAAAGTTACCAATCTTAACTTGGTCACCCAATTCAGAGTCTGGTCGTATATGTGCGAATGGGCCAACTGAGGTATGGTTACCAATTTCACTTGATAATACTACAGAAGAGTGAATAGTTGTTTCATCACCAATGACACTAGAGACTATGTGGCTATTTGGGCCAATTGTACATTTTTCTCCGATAATTGTCTTACCCTCAATGATAACTCCTGGCTGTAGAACAGTGTCAGAGCCAATTGTTGCTTCACTGCTTATATATGTACTTTGAGGGTCTATAATAGTTACGCCTTCACGCATATGGTGATTGGCTATTCTAGCACGCATAATTTGTTCTGCTTGCGATAGTGCAACACGATCATTAATTCCAAGGGTTTCATCAAAGTCTTTCGCTGCATATGCAGAAATAACTTCTCCATCTTGTTGTAAAATTCCAATAACATCAGGTAAATAATACTCACCTTGCGTATTTTCATTTTTTACTAATTTTAATGATTTAAATAATGCTTCGTTGTCAAAGCAGTAAGTACCAGAGTTAATCTCTTTGACAAGCTTCTCTTCTGAATTTGCATCTTTGTCTTCTACTATAGACTTAACGTTCCCTTGCTCGTTACGAATAATTCTTCCATAACCAGTCGGATTTTCAGCTATTGCAGTCAATATAGTAGCTTTTGCATTTGTTTCTTTGTGATGCTTAAGCAATTCCTTAATAGTTTCTGCCGTTATTAGAGGAGTATCGCCACACACAACAATAGTTGTTCCCTTCAGGTTAGAAAGAACTTCTTCTGCTTGTAAAACAGCGTGTGCCGTACCTAGTTGCTCTGATTGTAAAGCATATTCGCTTCTGCTTCCAAGCTTACTTTGTACAATTTCAGCACCATGACCAACAATAGTCACAATCTTTTCTACCCCTACCTGATCCATGTTATCAATAACATGCTCTACCATTGGCTTTCCACACACAGGATGTAATACTTTATATAGACTAGATTTCATACGAGTGCCTTTACCAGCTGCCAAAACAACTGCATAGGTATTTGTCATTTGATATTCCCTCCAGTGGGCTAATTTCCTCTTTTGACTATATAGGAAAAGAGGGTTTTTTTCAAGGAATTATCTCTTGACAAATACATGACAAAACAAGTAATATATATATTTTTTTGTTAAATCATACTTTATTTTTATATAACAAATCTTAACGATTAGATTGGATATGACATATATATGCTTTTTAATAATTAATTTCTGCTTTATTGTAATAACTTTCCCAGAATGATAATCATTTATAAAATTGGCTACTTTGCTAAATAAATTATAGTGAAATTATTTTTTAGGAAGGAGAGCAGCCTCTATAAATAATTATTCCACCTTTAGCTTAAAGATATATCCATCACGTATTATCTTATGATACGAGTTTCAGGCCAACAGCGGCGCCTAAAATCATTCCAATAAAAATTAGTCGTTTCGGGTCTTTAGATTCTCCATATAAAACCATACCTAATATCGCTCCTCCAGAGGCTCCCATACCTGTCCAAATAGCATACGCTGTTCCCATAGGAAGAGTTTTCATGGAATAAGCCAAAAGAAGAAAACTTGCTCCAAATCCGAGTATTAAGAGTACTACCGCTTGCCAATTACGATCTTTATGCAATTTACTTATCATCGCCACTCCGAACATTTCACAAACCCCAGCTAAAATTAATGAAATCCAAGCCATTAAGATTCACTCCTTTCCTGAACTTTTTCCTTTGTAATTAATTTCAACCCAATTACTCCAGTAAGTAATAGTACGATCAAGATTACTTTTTCTACTTGAAATGGTTCGTCAAAGAATAGAATCTCAGAAAATACAGTCCCTGCTGTACCTATACCAACGAAAATAGCATAAACAGTACCTACGGGAAGTTCTCGACCAGCCATAATCATTAAATAGAAACTGATAAAGATAGCAATAACTGTTCCAGACCAGGTCCAAAAATCGTCTGCATGCTTTAATCCAATAACCCAAAAAACCTCAAATAATGCAGCAATGAACACTTTAATCCATGCCTTATCCATCTAAAATAACCTCCAATATATTATTATTCTCAAAAAAAAAAGCCTGAGAGAAACTATTAAACAGTTTCTCCCAGGCTTTTATCCTTCCGTGACACAGCAAAGCTGTGAGTTTTCTCTCGGTCCAGACCAACCTCAATGGTTACGGAACCCTAGAAAACATTCAAAGTATTTTATTATGGATATTATATCGTTGTTTGTTAGTAAAGTAAAAGTATAAGATTCTTATAGCCTGTTTCTGAACGCTAACTATAACTGAAGCTAGTCTTATATAGTAGCTTCTTCCACTTCCGCTATTACATCATCACTTAAATGATAGGCATATAGCACAGCATCCTGAATTTTAGATCGTGTGCCTACATTTATAGGATGAGCTATATCTCGAAACTCCCCTTCTGGTGTTCGCTTACTTGGCATAGCCACAAATAACCCTGCATTTCCTTCGATAACTCTAATGTCATGGACTACAAACTCGTTGTCTAGTGTTATAGAAGCGATTGCCCTCATACGCCCATCGGTTAATACTTTACGCAACCTCACATCTGTCACTTCCATATAATCTCTCCTTCCCCCTAGTTGCAAATATCTATATTAACTTACTATTCCACAAAAATTTAAAAACTCCTCCTTTGTTTTAGAATATTTTTAATATTATATGCATTAAAAAACTATCAAAAAATAGTATAAAAGACGAGGGGATTTTACAAAACCTATTTGGAGTATAACTTGAGGTTCTTGAGGGAGTGACAATAAAGTAAAATCTAAAAAAGCACATAATTTTCCGAAGAAAACATGTGCCTTAGCTTTAAATAACTGCTATAACTTCAATTTCTACCTTTACATCTTTAGGTAAGCGAGCAACCTCTACAGCTGAACGAGCAGGCTTGTGATCACCAAAATGTTTTTCATAGGCAGCATTGAATTCAACAAAATCGTTCATATCTTTTAAAAATACAAGAGTTTTTACTACCTTGGACAAGGAAGAACCAGCTTCAGTTAGAACAGCTTCTAAGTTAGCGAAAACTTGGTCAGTCTGTTCCGTAATAGAACCATCAATTACTTCTCCGTTTGGCGTTAATGGTATTTGACCTGAGCTATAAAACATTCCGTTCACTACCATACCCTGTACGTATGGACCTATTGCAGCTGGAGCTTTATTCGTTGATACTATTTTCATTTGATTTTCCACCCCTCGTGAAATAATTACCCTCAGTTAAAGCAATCGTACCGTCTTTTTCATTTACTTCATGTAACTTTAATAAAGACAAGTAATTCTCAACCAATTGTTCCCCTGTATGCTCAGCTTCTACTAAGACAGCTATGCCCGCAAGCTCACAGTTAAACTCCTCAAGTAAGCTTTTCATACCATTGATCGTTCCTCCAACTTTCATAAAGTCGTCGGTAATTAGCACACGCTGGCCTTTTTCCATGCTTCTTTTAGAAAGAACCATTGTTTGAATTCTTCTAGCAGAACCAGAAACATAATTTATGCTGACAGTAGGTCCTTCTGTGACCTTACTATCTCGTCGTACTACAACTACAGGAACATTTAAGTGTCTTGCAATAGCATGAGCAATAGGAATACCTTTTGTTGCAACTGTCATAATAGCATCGATTTTTGTATCGACAAATGCAGATGCAAATACCTTCCCTATTTTGTTCATTAGCATTGGTTCACCCAAAAGGTCAGTCATATACAAATAACCACCGGGTAAGAGACGTTCCGCTTTAGAAAGTTGGTCCATTAATTCCTGAGCGATTTTCTTAACATCCTGGTCTGTCATAGTAGGAATAAATTTAACTCCCCCTGTTGCACCAGGTACAGTCACAAGTATGCCTTTGCCTCTTTCTTCAAATGTTTCTTTTACTATCGTTAAATCTTCACTAATAGAAGATTTTGCAGACTGATATAAAGCAGCAAAATAAGTTAAAGGGATTAGTTTATGTGGATGCTCCATTAAATATTGAGTCATGTCCACTAACCGTTCACTTCTTTTCCATTTCATCATTTTCCACCTCTAATCACGAATGTTTTAAACAAAACTTACCACAATTATACGTGTTTAAGCAAGTGGTTCTCTATCTCCCATTAGCCTAACGGCATATACCTCATCACAGAATCCTCTTAGCCCGTTATATATTCTCTGTACTCGTGATTCTTGGTTTACAAGTCCAAAAACAGTTGGACCACTACCACTCATTAATACAGCATCGGCTCCGAAACGTTGCATTTGCTCTTTTAGGTTGGCTACTTCAGGGTATAGTTTTAGTGTTACATCTTCTAAAACATTCCCCAGTGAGTTGCACATCAAATCATAATCCTTGTCCTTAATAGCATTTACCATTGCTGTTGTTTTCGGATGAACTATTTGATCAATTTTTAAATTCCCATATACATCTGCAGTAGATACCCCTAATGTTGGCTTAGCTAATATAACCCAACAGTTGGCAGGTGCCGGAAGCTCTTGGATTTTTTCTCCTCGCCCGGTCGCCAATGCAGTCCCACCGTATAGACAAAATGCCACATCTGACCCTATTTTTGTTCCTATTTGAGCTAGCTCGTCTAAAGTGAGATTTAATCCCCAAAGAACATTTAGCCCCTTTAAAGTTGCCGCAGCGTCACTACTACCACCTGCAAGTCCTGCTGCAACTGGTATATTCTTTTCGATTTTAATAGAGACGCCAGACTTCACCTTGTACATTTCTTTAAGAACTTTTGCCGCTTGATAGGCTAGGTTACGATGATCATTTGGAACAAAACGATCGACTGAAATAATATGTATAGCTCCGTCTTCTCTCATTTCTAGCCCGATGCGGTCTGCTAAATCTACAGTGGTCATAATCATTTCCACCTCATGATAGCCATCAGGGCGTTTATGTAATACATCAAGTGTTAAATTTATCTTAGCAGGTGCTTTCACATAGTACATCCCATCTGCTCCTTTTCCTACTTATGCTGTTCCCTATTTTACCATAGTCCTTCCTTTTTGAAAAAAATGAGAACAATAAGAAAAGTATAGGCATTGACTCTTCCTCATTAAACGAATGGGGGAATGGAAGAAGTGATTAAAAAAAGCTTTGTTAAAGTTATTGGTTGATTTTGACTAACAATTTTTTTTAGTGACTGTAATATAAACAAAGGAACTTTCAAATGGCTATTAAGAACATAAATAGATGATGAAATTTAGGTTGGTGACCTTTTAGCTTTGTTTATGCGAGTAAATTTATTAGCGCTTTCTCGATGCTAAAGCTGTTCCCATTTATTGATTGGAGCGCCAGACGGCGACTCCTGCGGGATGAGTGAGACAGATAAGACATCACAACCACGCGCTTTCCTCTGGGTGATGGCTTATCGCTCACCCCGAGGAAAGCGTCCGGCTGGTGCGGAAATCAATTCTACTCTCTGATTTAAGATTTCTTTGGATTATAAAACAACCCTCCCCTTTAACATAGCCAAAAAGTATTACAAAACATGATTCAATAACAAAAAACCGATGGCATAAAGCCGCCGGTCT
>NZ_JBAEAP010000399.1:0-2002 GCF_056205495.1 Psychrobacillus sp.
CTCCTTTTTATAGCCTAATGATTTCATCATTGGAATGGTGTAAGATCCTGAAGTAACAACGTTTGCTACCGAACTCCCGGAAATAGTTCCTTGTAAAGCTGATGAGAAGATCGCAACCTTTGCAGGTCCTCCAACCATTTTGCCAGCAATAGCTACTGCGAGGTCATTAAAATACTGTCCAACCCCGGTTTTAACTAGAAATGCTCCAAACAATAGGAATGCAAAAATATACGTAGAGGAAACTGCTAACGGTGTTCCTAGAATTCCATCCGTTGAAAAGAACATCAGCTTAACGATATTATCTAAGCTTTGTCCTCGGTGGGCCATAAACGCAGGGAAGTATTCTCCAAAATAGGCATATACTAAAAATAACCCTGCTATAATAGTGATCGGCAAGCCTACAGCTCGGCGTGCAGCCTCTAAAACTAATCCAATAGCAACTAAACCGACTATAAAGTCTAAGGTTTCTAGACCACCTAAACTTTTAACAAGTCGTTCGTAATTAATTACCCAATGGCTTCCTACAAAAATTGCCGCTGCTCCTAGTATATAATCATAAAACGGTATTTTTGTTTTAGAAAGTTTCTTACGAGCTGGGAATAATAAAAACACAAATAATAAACCGAAGCCCAAATGAACAGTACGCTGTATTTGCGCTGGATACTGTCCAAAAATTGCCGTATATAACTGAAATAAAGAGAATGCTAGCAAGCCAAAATAAATAACATATTTAAAATTACTACCTACACTACGTGTATTAGATTCTGGATCGTATTTCTCTAGCAGCGCCTGCTGTTCCTCAGCTGACAACTCTTTAAAATTACTTTCTTCTGCATTCCGCTCTTTTTTATTGCCTTTATTATTGCTCATTCAGGTTAACTCCTCTCGCTATGTCAAATAATGATAGCTTTTTCACTTCGAATAAATAAGATTTCCCTTTTTCTAGTTTTACTTTTAAATTGTATTTCTTCTTTTGGTATTGTAAAAAAAGCTGATCTTCAACATCTCCTACAAACATAGTAAAAGAAGGCAACGCTTCATGAGCATACGATAGAGTGTATAAACCATCTTTATATACAAGTGTTTGCCCCTCTTCTGCGTAGCTCGGCATTCCAATCGCAACGTCACTATATTCCATTGATAGTAAGAGAATTTCCTTGTTATTTAGTACCCGGTAATTTTCAATAACATCTGTTTTATGTATAGTATGAGTAAAAATAATTTGGAATTCTTTTTCCTTTTTTAAAGGAAGATAATGAGTAATTGGTAAATCCGTACGTGTTTCGGTAAAGGAGAGGGCAGGTACAAAAGGTATAAAGATAAAAGAGAAAGTTATCATTATAAGAACAATAATTATTTTATTTTTCATGAAGTGGAAAGCCTCTCTTAATTAGAAAAGAGACTCGAAGCTATACGCATCAAAGCCTCTTTTCACTAATGATTACTTGTTTACTTCATCAAAATATTTTTGAGCACCTGGATGAACTTCTATTCCAATACCATCTAGAGCTGTTTCTGCTTTAATAAATTCACCTTTAGCATGGCTAATTTTATCTGTATTGCCATAAATCGCTTTTGTGATTTCATAAACTAAATCCTTTGGAAGGTCTTTCTTAACTGCTAGCATTGCTAATACAGAAACTACTGGAACTTCTTCAGAAAGACCGTAAGTACCTTTAGGCACAGCATCTACAGCATAATAAGGATATTTTTCAATAAGTTCTTTTGCTTTATCTTCAGTAACCGGAATAATGTTTACTTTGTTTGTGGCATTTAAGCTCTCAACAGCTGACGTAGGATAACCAGCTGTAATGAAAGCAGCTTCAATTTGACCTGTCGATAATCCATCTGTAGACTCCCCAAAATCTAAGTTTTGAGCTTCGATGTCATCTTCGATTGATAATCCATGAATTTCTAAAAGCTGTTCAGCGTTTGCATACGTTCCTGAACCAGGAGCACCAACCGAAACTTTTTTACCTTTTAAATCTTCAAAGGAATTAAT
>NZ_JBAEAP010000400.1:0-5905 GCF_056205495.1 Psychrobacillus sp.
ACAAATAGCCACGGCTAAAGGTAACTAGAAAATGGTTCTTTACTTATGTTTTGACGGACTAATAGAGTTCCGTCTGGGAATAGCTATGTATTTGCGCTTTGGTGGACGGGTCTTTTTCAAAATCATCCATTGTAAAGCAAGTTGAATTTTTTGTTTTATGTGGGTAATCCGCATTGAATGTAACTTTTTATCCGATTTTCTCATTGTTACATGTTGATCGTTTAACCCCAATAAGATCGCTCCTTTACGATTGAATGTTTCTACATCCATCTTATAAAGATATTATGAAAATAATATAGGTGTTATGTTTAGAGTTTGTAAATTCTTCTTATTACATATTTTTAAGGCATTATAAAAGCCGTCAATTGTGAAATCTTATACTTAACAAAATAAAAAAAGATTGTAGAAAATCTCAAGTATCTCCTGAGGTTGTCTACAATCTTAATATTTCCGTCTTTACTAAACTAAATACGAAATATTTATCTAGTCATCTTCTTATCTTACTCCACCACGCCATTTTTTCTATAAAACAACGTATTAGCTACTGTTTGGAAGCCTTGCTTTTCGTAAATAGAGAAGGCAATATCATTGTCGGTTTCTACGTCCAAATAGACTTGTGTCTTCCCAAGTTTATAAGCTTCATGCTTACACCAGCTCAATAGTGCCTTGGCTACTCCTTTGCCCTGCGCCTCTTTATGCACACCTAAGCCAGTTATCCAAAGCTGATCTTCATTTTCTACAATAGTAGTTGTCCCTAAAACTTTACCTTCTTGTTTAGCAAGCATTAGCCTGCGGTTCGGTGTTTGCAGGTTAAAGGCAATCATTTCCTGTGCCTCTTCTGCTGTATCCCCAAAAGCATTTTGTAGAACTTCTATTAGCTCTTCCCCTTCATTTTGAAAAGGCGTCACTTCAAACGGACTATCCACCTGTATTGAATCTGCATTAGCGACCATCGTAATTTCGGAAAGTTCGTATGAATAACCCCGAGTTGTCAGCATGTATTGTCCTGTCTTTGCAACGCTTGCAACTAACGCTATATCTCTAGATGCTCCTCTTAGCTCTAAATTTCTCTGTAGTTCCTGCAGCAGTTTTCCTCCAATGCCTAATTTACGGGCACTTGGAAGAACGACAGCACTCCATTCATAATCTAAAGTAGCTAATCTATCAACAGCAGTTAATACTCCAACCAATTCATCTGATTCGTCGCTATATGCTAAAATACAAAATCCCTTTAAGAAATAATCTGTTAGCTCTGTCGTATTTAATAAATGATTGTAATCAATTAAATCGACATGAGCAGCTTCCTCTATTAAGTTTTCCATCTCTTCCCGTGTTTCCATATCAATTGGAATCGACACAGTCATGACTGATATGTCCAAGTCCATACTTCCCTTCTAAATCTTTGAATTCATAAGCATACTATAAAAACGACCTTGCGCATTTATAAGATCCTCTTGTGAACCTGATTCTATCAGCTTTCCATTTTCCATGACAAATATTACGTCTGCTTTTCTTACCGTATTCAATCGGTGCGCAATCACAAAGCTTGTTCTGCCTTCCATTAATCTCTCAAGCGCCTCTTGTATTTTCAATTCCGTAACTGTATCAATACTTGAGGTTGCCTCATCCAACAGCAAAATTGCTGGATCTGCGACTAATGCTCGTGCAATAGAAAGTAGCTGTTTTTGACCTTGACTGATTTCTCCACCGTCCGCCGAAAGAATTGTATCATAGCCATTTGGGAGCTTGGCAATAAATTCATGAGCATTTGCTTCTTTTGCAGCTTGGATAATTTCTTCATCTGTAGCATTAAGCTTTCCATAACGAATATTTTCTTTTACGCTCATTTCAAAAAGGAAAGGGTCCTGCAATACAAAAGCCGTCTGGCTACGTAACGTAAAGCGAGGCATTTGGTCGATCGCTATACCATCAATTATAATTTTCCCTTCATTTGTCTCATAGAAGCGGGCTAACAGCTGCATAATAGTTGTTTTCCCTGCTCCGGTGGCTCCAACTAGCGCTGCTGTCTTTCCTGCCTCTACATGAAAGGAAACATTTTCAATCGTAGGCTTTTCATCTTTTGTATTGTATTTAAAGGTTACATTCTCAAAAGTTACATTACCCTTCAACTTCAAGTCTTTATTCTCCAGTACTGTATCCTGCTCTTCCGGCTCATCAATAATAGCAAAGACACGCTCCGCTCCCGCAATTGCAGAAAGTACGGTGTTGAATTGATTGGCTAAATCGTTTAAAGGTCTTGTAAATTGACGTGCATATTCTGTAAAAATAACAATCTCCCCGATGGAAACATAGCCATGGTAGGCAAGTACTCCCCCGGCTGCAGCAACTAGTGTAAAACTTGTATTGTTCAGCAGGTTCATTACTTTAGGTATAAATCCTGAGTATGTAAGCGCCCAAAATCCTGTTCTTTTCAAGCGTTCACTTTTTAAAGCAAAATCCTCTAGCATCCGCTGCTCCTGTGAAAAGGCTTTGACGATTCGCTGACCAGAGATCGTTTCTTCAATCATCCCATTCAATTCTCCAACCGCCTGCTGCTGCTCCTTAAATAATTTGGATGTACGTTTAGTAATCCATTTCATCGCAAAGAACATTACTGGAACAATAATTAGCGTAACCAAGGTTAGCAGTGGACTCAACATAAGCATCACCACGGTTGTTCCTACTAATGTTAGTAAACTAGAAAACACTTGGATAAAGGAAGAATTTAAAGTTTGACTCACATTTTCGATATCATTTGTCATTCTACTCATCAGCTCACCGTGCTGACGCTTATCAAAAAAAGAAACAGGTAGCTTTTGAAGCTTATTGAATAATATGGTTCGTAGACGATAAATTGTTTGCTGTGCTACACCAATCATCCAATAACTTTGTAAGTACATTGAAATAGATAAGAATATATAGACGACAATTAGAATGCCTATTAAGCGTGCCAAGCCCTCAAATACGCTTACTGTAATATATTCATCAATAATTCTCCCTACTAAATACGGGCCTAACAAGGATAATGCAGAACTTACTACTACTAACAGCAAGACAACGATAAGTAAAAATCGTTGTTCGTCTACTAGCTTCCATAACCTGCTAAGCACACCTTTCCAATCAGATACCTTTTCTACTTTCTTTTTATTACCCTTCTTCAAATCTTCCTTTGTAATAACGGGTTCATAGCCAAAAGGTTTACGAATGAAGCTCATCTTGTTCGTCCACCTCCTGTTGCGACTCTGCAATCTCCCTGTAGAGCGAAGATTTTTTCATAAGCTCGTCATGCGTACCATATGCCGATACTTCTCCATTTTCCAGGAGAAGAATTTGATCTGCTCCTTTAGCAGTTCTAATTTTTTGAGTAATTACGAGCATAGTGGCATTTTCTCCTTCTAATGCTTCCCACAATGCATTTTCTGTAGCAACATCCAATGCACTAGTACTATCATCTAATAGTAAAATTTCTGGTTTACGGACTAAGGCCCTCGCAATAGACAGTCTTTGCTTTTGCCCTCCAGACAGATTAACACCTTTTTGACCAACTCTAGTGTTGTATTGTTCTGGGAAACGTTCAATTGAATTGTGTATCTGCGCTTGCTTTGCAGCCTCCCTCAATAGCTCCTCTGTAGCAGTGGAGTCTCCCCATCCAAGGTTTTCCTCTATACTGCCGGTAAAGAGAATAGATTGCTGAGGGACTAACCCAATCACCTGTCTAAGTTCTTTTAATGGCCATTCCTGTACTTCTTTTTCATTGATAAGAATCCTGCCTTCAGTTGCATCAAAGAAGCGAGGAATTAGATTTAGCAGGGTCGTTTTCCCCGAACCAGTGGCTCCCATAATGGCAAGTTTAGATCCTGGTTCAACAGTAAAGGAAACGTTTTTAAGTACCGGTGCGTTCGTTCCTGGATATGTAAAGGAAACGTTTTGAAATTCTAGCTTACCAATAGTAGAAAGATGCTCAGTCATTCCACCTTCAAAATTTTCTATCCCTTCATTCACTAGCAGTACCTCCTCCATCCGTTCTGAAGAAGCTTTTGCTCGGGAAAAGAATATGATGATGAAAGAAAACATAGAGAATGCACCTGTCATTCGCATAGCGTAATTGACGATAGCTACTAACTCTCCAATTTGTGCTCCACCCGTTTGGATTTCCTTAGCACCAAACCAGAGAACTGCCATTAAGCTTATATTCATAACAAATAGCAGGACTGGGAGGATCAATTCCATAATTCTAAAGGCCTTCACATTATCCACCTTTAAAATGTTAGCTACCTTTCCAAAACGACTAGCTTCAAAATCTCCTCTTAAATAGGCTTTAATCAATCTTACCGCTTGCAGGTTTTCTTGGATCTTACGTGTTACATTATCTACACTTTTTTGTACCTTAGAGAACAAGGTCAGTCCTTTTCTGCTCATAACATAAAGAAAAATTAATAGAAAAGGAGCACCAATTACTAGATATAGGGCAAGCTTTGGATGAACAATAAACGACATGACAATACTTCCTATCACTAACAACGGGGCTCTAAGCATAATCCGAAGACCCATAAAGATAAGATTCTGAGTAATAGTAACATCACTTGTTAATCTAGTAATTAAACTAGAAGTCGGAAACTTTAAGAAAGTAGTCATCGTAAATGATTGCACTTTTTTAAACAAAGCCTGTCGAATATCAAAGCCATAGCTCTGTACAGCATGCGAAGCTATAAAAGTATTGATGATACCAGCTAAAAAGGCAACGAAAGAAAGCACTAGCATTATACTTCCCCAGAAAATAATAGATGATTGATCTCTTCCAACAATTCCTTCATCTATAATAACTGCAATTAACAGTGGCTGAATGAGCTCTACTGACAACTCAATCAACATAAAAAGTAAAGCTGTTACTACAAGCCATTTATAAGGCTTTAAATAAGAAAATATGGTCTTCACATAAAACACTCCTAAATTCTTCGTCACTCGAACTAATTACTGTAAAACCTATTATGCCATATCCCTACTATAATAAATAGAAAAAAATTAATAATCTGTTTATTTTAAAGATAGGGTACTGCAATACCCTAAATTTAGATTTATTTCTTCTTTTTAAAACGGGCCAATTTTAGATCACCTGCTACTGAGAGCCAAGTCACAAATACTAGCATGACTAATACCCCTGTATACTGCCAGCCTCCTAATATTTGCCCAAACCAAAATACCGAGATAATCATTGCTGTCAAAGGCTCTATGCTGGATAAAATACTCGTTTCTACCGCTGTTATGTATTTCATACTTGATAGGAACATAACAAAAGCAATTGTCCCCATTAAAATTATAAGTACTACAAATATGATGATAGGATAACTCACCAATTCACTCCATTCATTACTATTCCAAACACGAGATAGTAATGCTAACACAATACCTCCAATAAGCATTCCCCAGCCTACTACAACTAGTACCCCCCACTCCTTCATGAGTCTTGCCGGATATACCGTGTATATAGAAAAGGTAACTCCCAGCAGCAGTCCCCAAAACAATGCTTCATTACTTATTAAAAGCTGGTTTATGTTCGCATTGGTCAGCAATAAAAATAAGCCTAACAATGTTCCTATTATTCCAACGACCTGGTAATTCGGAGGAAATGTCTTACCCTTCCAGGAAACGTATATTATGATGTAAATAGGACCAAGAAATTGAAGCAGGGTTGCTATAGAAGCATTACTAGCTTCAATTGCAGCAATGAATGTATATTGTATTCCAAGCATTCCTAGTAAAGCGAAGATAAATAATTGCTTCAACCAGACGGGTTCCTTCCATATAATAAATACGCTTTTCTTTTGAAATTTTAAAAATACTAAAATACTAGTTCCTGCAACAATTAGCCTTACGGTTAAGAAAAATGACACACTGAGTTCACTAT
>NZ_JBAEAP010000401.1:0-7109 GCF_056205495.1 Psychrobacillus sp.
AATACAGATGCACTAATGAGCTCTCCACAAGCAGAAAGTAAATCTGTCTCTACACTGTGTGGCGAGCTTGGTATAAGGTCAAGCAATGTATCGGTAGAGTAATGCTGACCTCTTCTTCCCATGGCGGATACAACAACTAACACTTTCTTATGGGCAGTGATTGCTTTTTGGATTCTTTCGATGACTAATTGTCTATTCGAAGTATCCTGCATCGCAATTCCTCCATATTTTTGCACAATCATATTTTCAACCACTCTTTTCGTGACATTTCAAACACTCCGTTCATAAAATACAAGGAATTCATTTTACTGTATGCGATTTAACAAGAATGGTGTAGGGAGTGAGCTACTATTTATCCAATAAAAGAGCTATTAGAGGGTCTGGAATATAAGATATTTGGAGATTTAAATGGTATAACTGTTCATCGTTTTATAGATCATTCCAAACAAATACAGCTAGGAGATGTATTTGTCTGGGAATCCAACAATCGTACCTTTGTAGAGGAAGCAATCCAAAGAGGAGCTAATCTAGTCATTACTCAGCATTATATTCCAGACTGTTGTGTTCCACAAATCGTTCTTCCATCTGATATGTTTTTGCTAAAAGACAAGATTGCGTATTTAACCTATAAAAAATATGGACAAAAAATAAAGACAGTAGGCATTACAGGTACCAATGGTAAAACTACCGTTGCTTCTTTTATTGGGCAGTTATTGAAGCAACAACAGAAGTCCGTATGTGTAATTGGTACCCTAGGGGTCTATGTAAATGATGAAAAATTGGAAAGGCAATTTAGAAACAATACCACACTACCTTTTTATGATTTCATACAGGTAGTGAGGTATTGTTATGACCATGACGTGGAATACATCGTATTAGAAGCCTCCTCTCAAGGCTTGTTGGATAATCGATTAGGAAGTTATCCAATGGACGTTGCTGTATTTTTAAATATAGGAAAAGACCATCTAGAGTTTCATGGCGGGATGGTGCCATATAAAAAATCTAAGGAGCTACTCATTCCATTAGCGAGAAAGTTGGTAGTTAATAATAATGATGAATGGTGTCGTTCAGTTGCACAAAAATCATATATACCAACAATACGATTCGGAAATCAGGATGGTAACGATGTAATTTTTAGTAATGAAAAATATTTAAATGAAGAAGTTAAATATGAATATGAAGTAAATGGAAAAGAGACGTCTGTCATCATGAGGAATAGTGGATATCATAATGGGATGAATTTAGCAGCTGCACTTGGTGCAATGTTAGGCCTAGGCCTCCCGTGTGAGGTGATCTATCCAGTAAATTTACCGGCTGGAAGGCTACAAAGGGTACCGAATAATAAAGGGATTGAGGTATTGATAGACTACGCACATACACCTGATGCATTAGAGGCTTGTTTGTCTTCTATTACAGTTTATGCGAAGAAAAATATATTGGTTGTCTTTGGGTGTGGGGGAAATCGTGATAAGCAAAAGAGAAAATGGATGGGAGAGGTAGCTTCCAAATATGCTACTAAGGCAATTATCACTTCTGATAACCCACGAAATGAGGAACCAGAAGCAATTATCGCAGATATTATTCAAGGGATAGACCCTAGCAAGGTAATGGTGGAAGCTAATCGAAGAAATGCAATTCGCTTGGCATTAGCTACCGCTCAAGAAGGAGATGTCGTTTTAATAGCGGGAAAAGGGCATGAAAAAGAACAAATTATTAAAGAAGTTGTTTTACCCTTTTCTGATCTTGAAGTAGTTCAGTCTTATTTTGATGAAGGTGTAATAACAAAAAATGATCCGGTTGCATGAGCAATCTTTTTCCCATCCGGTTGGGTAACAGTACATTCCATTACTAGCGTTTGTCTTCCTTTATGTAAGTACGTAGATGTAGCAATCAGTTGCTTTTCGGATGAAGCTTTTATGTAGTTGATCGTCATATTAGTTGTAACGGCACCTTTTCCTTCTGGATGAAGGTCTTTGTTCACTAAAAATCCCATAGCATTATCGACTAGAGTTGCAATGACACCACCATGGGGCATATCAAAGCTGTTATGAATTAGTGGGGTAACAGGAAGTGTTACAATGCATTGGTTGTCCTCAAAACGAGTGTCCATTTGAAACGTCGCATTTAGGTATGTAGGCGCAAGTCCTTCTTGTTTCTTTTTTAATCCGGTAAGGAAGTCTGTCAGTAAGCCTTTTTCCGTTTCTGAAGCCTCTTTTGTAACTTGTTCAAATAGAGTTTGTAAATTTTCCATTGAAATTCTCCTAACACTTAAGTTATTAGTTTAACAATTGTCTCCAGTTTTCTGTTATGATAGACAGGATTGGAGGTTTTATTTATGATTATGACTGATGAATGGGTGGATATTATGAATCACTCAGACCTATTATGTACAATGATTTTATCCTCTGAACCATTTTACCTTTACTTAAATGCACATCGTGCTGTATATACAAAACCTGAACTCGTGCGGGAAATCAATAGCTTTACCCGACTGAAGGACCAATACGAAGAGGTTCAACGCTTTGGAAAATACCATCCAGATTACTCAAGAGTCATGAAAGACATTCGTGTAACTAAACGTAATCTTGATATGGTAGATGAAATAGCAGCTCTTAAGGTGGCTGAAAACGAGTTACAGGACCTCCTCGATGAGGTAAGCTTGATTATTGGTAAAACAGTCTCAGAAGGAGTCAAAGTACCTGTAAGTAATCCATTTTTCGCTTCTAGCGGCTCAAGCTGCGGTAGTGGCTGTGGAACCGGCGGATCATGCTCTTGCTCTGCTTAAGAAAAGCGCAAAATTAAAAGTCAGCTAAGCAGGCAAATAGATAGCTGCACCAAATAAATTAGGAAGGATGTGTACATTAATTGTGCACATCCTTTTTTTAGACTCATAAAATTCTAGTTCAACTTTAATACATCAATTGCTAGGTCAGGTCTATCCGTAATAATCCCTTTTGCTCCATTTTGGATAAGCTTTTTCATTACCTCTGGATCATTGATGGTCCAATAATGTACTGGGATATTTAAAGTAGATAAAAATTTTATAAATCCAGGACTATCTAAAGAAACCATTTTTGCTCTTAACGGCAACTGAAAAATGTCCGCCTTCGGATGATATAAATGTCTAAATTGTGAAGAGTAAGCTGTGTATGCTTTTTTCACTTCTTTTTCACCGGCACCTAAAGCAACTCTGTTTTGAGCGTAGAGATTGAACCGATCAATTTGTTCATCATAGAAGCTTGTTACAACTACCCGATCAAAGGCTTGTTTTTCTTCTATCAATCTCCATAGCTTAGATGGCATCAGACTACCTTCATAAGTAGCGGGGTTGTCCTTTATATCCATATTAATGAGCATTTGTGGATAAGCATCGATTAACTCACCAAGTGTTACCACTCGTTCACCTTGGCCTCTATATGAAAAGTCATCTTTTATATCTTTAAAATGATACCCTATATCTGCATCTCTCAGCTCAGACAACGTGTAGTCTGCAACCTTGCCGGTAAGGTCTGTTGTTCTTTCTAATGTTTCATCATGAAATACAATGATCTCTTCGTCTTTTGTTAATCTCAAATCAATTTCAAAGCCATGGACTCCTAATTTTGCAGCATTATCAAAAGCAGCCATAGAGCCTTCAGGAGCAAGGGCTAGTCCTCCTCGATGTGCAAGAATAATGGGATGTTCATACTTTAATGCTTCCTTTGAAGGGCGGCTATCCGGCTTTGTTAAAGCTTTTGTACTAGCCCAAGCGGCACCTGCAGCAGCAGCAATTGCAAGAGCTACATTAGATTTTTTCCCCATATTTTAATCCCCCTTTTTGGACTTATTCAAATTGTAGCAAGATAATAGGACCTTAACTTACTTATGTTGACAACGATTTCTTTAATTATAGCCAATTGATATTTAGCTGTCAGCTAGTTGTTGTTGCTATCAAAATCCTCCATATGTTATTCTTGAAGGAAGAAATGAGGGGAAGCGTATGACAGAAAGACAAGGACTAATTGTCTATGTGCATCATTTAAAGCAGGCTAAATCTTTAAGAAAATACGGGCATGTCCATTATATTTCTAAAAAAATGAAATATGTCGTTTTATATTGTGATCAGGATCAGATAGAAGCGGCTAAACAAAAGATGAATAAACTTCCTTTTGTAAAAGAAATATTAGAGTCCTATCGTCCGTTTGTAAAAACCGAATTTGAAAATAGTAAACCAGATAAAGCTAAAGAGTATGATTATAAAATCGGTCTATAGCATTTTATTGGAATGGTGGTATATAATGGTTTAATCTTAGGATTCCAATGATATACTGATAAAATAAATGCGTATCTGCAAAAGTAGAGGAATGCTTAATAGATATTTGTATTGGTTCAACCTGTAACTCGTTTAAAGTTTCTTTAAATGTACTTAGTCTTTTAGATTCTGGCTGTGAATGGGGAATACCCTCACGGCAAATATAAATTGGGAAAAATTTGGTATCATTTATGGGTTTTAGAGCAATTGCTATAGAAATATAGTCCTTCCCATTTTTTGGTGAAGAGAAGATAAATGCTCTGTAAATACGTTCTTTGTTTACACGTGCTAATTCACATAGCTCAAATGTATCTCCGTAACCTTCGCCAAGTTCTATAAAACGTTGGATCAATGAAAACACTTCCTTTCCAATTCATCTTACCACTATGTTGGAGGACAATTCCATGAAAATTATTGTAGGCTTTATATCTATGCTTTTAGTAGTAACAAATTGTGTTTTATTATTATTTCAATATGAGGTGTACTCCTCCAATATAGATGAAGAAGTACAGGATTTTTCATATGAGCAAGAACTAGATGTCCAATTATTTGAAAATAGTATACAAGTAAATCATCACTTTTTTAACTTGCCAAAGGAGAAAGTCTCTATTTTATGGCCAATTGCTAGTGAAAATAGGAGCTGTTTAAACATTGCTGGAGACAGCTGTAAACGTTCTGCAGAAGACTTAAATAGCTTTCTTGAAAGTGAAATATCTAGTCAAAGCATATCCTATACTCTACCTTTGCCAAATGGATTACAAGAAGGAGTCGTTCTTTCTGATTTTCTCTTAAAGCTAGAAAATGGTGATGTAACCTATACAACATTACATATAACAGACTCTTTAAAAAGAGGCGGAATGTGGGTAAGTGGTCTACCTAAGATAGGTAACTCTTCTTTAGACTTAATTGACTACTCACTTTCTATTGGAGAAGGTACTGTACAAGAGTTATATTGGCAACAAGAAGCTTTACCGATTCAATACCAAAATGATCATTATTCGGTCTATTCCAAGGAGCCGGTAGCGGATGGTCTACAAAAGCTTTTAGATGAATTACAATTACCTAACACTAGACATTCTTCTATTTTAGTTGAGGATAATACGAACAAAGTGAACGCATCCAACATTTTATTTTTGGAAAATGAGGACTTGCCTTCTATACAAAGAGATATAGCAGTTAAGAATATTCAGGATGGCTATAATTTACCGACCGAAAATCTTCTGCTAGCAGAAGTAGTAAGCAGCTTTCTAATGGAGTCTCCTGTTGGGGCTGAAAAGTCAATATGGATGTATGAGACCTTAACTAGTTATTTGACCAATAGTCAATCGTTAGAATGGAAATCCTTGTTGGAAAATCAGAAGGAGTTAAGTGCGAAGAAGTTGGATAAGCTATTGTCAACTCTTCTTGACTCCAAAACTTCATTTTTCGAATTGAATGATGTGCAAAAGGACAAGTTCCCATTGTTGTTTGAAGATTCACGACCTGTATATATTAACGATGGCATACAAAAGGACATCGACGTCCTATTTAAGGATGGAAAGGTTTTATATGCAGCAGAACCATTATTAGATGTGTTGGGCTATACGTATGACGACACAGATAAAGGTTTATACGTCCAAAATGAAACTAGGGCATTTAGATTTCCTATTCAAGAACCATTTTATGTTTATAATCAAAAAAGATATGATGCCATGTCCGAGCCATTTGAAAAAATCGGTTCAAAATTTTATATAGAAGAGACGTGGATGATTCGTTTGTTTTTGTTGAACATAGATAAAGAGGACGGACGAATTCATTTACAAGAAGAAACGTCTAATTAATGCTGGGAGAAATAGTATGAGAGTTATTTCAGGAACGAGAAAAGGATTACCATTGAAGGCAGTACCAGGAACTAACACAAGACCTACTACAGATAAGGTGAAAGAGTCTATTTTTAATATGATTGGACCGTACTTTAATGGAGGAACGGCTGTGGATTTATTTGCAGGCAGCGGTGGACTAGGTATTGAGTCTTTAAGTAGAGGAATAGAAACCTGTATTTTTATTGAAAAAGATTATAAAGCGATTCAAACCATTAACGAAAATTTAAAAAAATGTCGCTTAGAAGATGCAAGCGAGATATACAAAATAGATGCATCTCGTGCAGTTAAGGCATTTGAAAAAAGAGCGCTGAGTATAGAGCTATTATTCGTCGACCCTCCCTATAGTAAAACTCCTTTTTATAATTTGGTTGGGGACATAGTAGAAAAGGGTCTAATGTCTAAAACAGGAACAATCGTCTGTGAGCATGAAAAGATGGTGGATCTACCGGATGCTTATGGAGAGTTCCAGCTTTCACGCAGAGAAAATTATGGTGGGACGGTTATTTCCATTTATCGTTACCAAGAAGAAGAGGGGAATTCACATGAGTAAAATGGCAGTTGTTCCTGGAAGTTTCGATCCAATCACTTATGGACATCTTGATATTATTACTCGAGGAGCTTCTATTTTTTCAGAGGTTTATGTAGTTGTTTTAAATAACTCCTCTAAAAATCCTCTATTCTCTGTAGAAGAACGAGTAAAGCTTATTCAGGAAGTAACCGCCCACTTGCCCAATGTAAAGGTAGAAACCTTCTCAGGTTTACTTATGGACTATGCTCAAAACGTAGGAGCGAGTGCAATCATTAGAGGTCTCAGAGCAGTCTCAGACTTTGAATATGAGATGCAAATCACCTCTATGAATCGGGTTTTGAATGATGAAATCGAAACATTTTTTATCATGACCAAAAATCAATATTCATTTTTAAGCTCTAGTATAGTAAAAGAAGTTGCTAAGTAC
>NZ_JBAEAP010000402.1:0-8935 GCF_056205495.1 Psychrobacillus sp.
CTCCACGACGATTTTTCATCTAGAGGTTTTCGTTTTGGGTGTAACTAATTGAAATTGTACCGAATTATTATTGGGGTTATAATACGTTTTATTATTCAGATTGTCTGTTGTTCAAAATCAACGTCTTGCCATTTAAGTGCGACGAGTTCGCCTACAAGCCAAGGGCTGAAAAGTCTGCAAGTTCGTTATGAAACTTTGCGTTATTCATCTTAATTGAACCGCCGTATACGGAACCGTACGTACGGTGGTGTGAGAGGTCGGGAGTTAATCACTCCCTCCTACTCGATTTCAAAGCATTAATTCGGGGTAGAACAGGCGACTGCGCTTTTCTTGATGTCTAGCTCCATCGCCTTGCCCCTCGGGGTCAAATGGGTAAAAGCTCCGGTGGCTGAGGAGCTGCCTCCTCGCATTTCCCCATTTGCCTGTCGGGGCAGAACAGGCGACTGCGCTTTTCTTAATTAAGATGGGTCAATAGTAAAGTATGCGATAAATAGTATAAAGACTACCACCAAGTTTAGTAAGTTATATTTCATCCTTGAGATTTTCTGTTCAAACTTCCCTGACTTTTTTACAGCAGTAATGCCTACATAAATTATTAATATAGCGATGAGTATAGAGAAAAAAGGATGCAGGGGATATACCCTTACGTTTAAAAAATGAACAATTATCACTGCAATAGCCATTACTATGCCATATACCACTTTTTGATAAGTTGGATCTTTCATATATTCTCTCCTTGGATTGTCATGATTAGTCTATATTCAAGTATTCCTTAAGTTCATCTTCAAGAAATGGTTGAGCATTTAGCATTTCTTTGAATTGTTTATAGCCTTTTATTTGTTCTTGGGTTGGCTTTCCACCTGTTTTATATGCGCGTATTAAAATATTTTTAGGTGTATTTTCCATATCTATAAACTCCACTAATTGAGCCTCGTAGCCTACCATATTCAATATTTCGGCGCGAATTGAATCTGTAGCAAGTGCTGAAAAACGTTCTTTAATTAATCCATGCTTCAGCATAATGTTTAAGCCAGGGGCATCAAGCTGTCTATTTAACTCATGCTGGCAGCAAGGTACGCTTAATATTACACTAGCGTTCCATTTAACTGCACGTGCAAGTGCCATATCAGTTGCAACATCACAAGCATGTAAGGTAACAACCATGTCTACGGCAGTTTCGTCTTTATAATCATTAATATTTCCCACTAAAAATTCCAAATTGTCATAGTCTAGATCTTTAGCGATTTGCGAACATTCTTCAATTACTTCCTTTTTTAAGTCAAGTCCGGTAACACGAATGTCTAATCCCTTTTCAATTTTTAAATAGTGATAAAGTGCAAATGTTAGGTAGGATTTACCAGAGCCAAAATCCAGAATACGAACGGTTTTATCCTTTGGTAAATAAGCCAATGTATCATCTATAAATTCAATAAAACGATTAATTTGTTTAAATTTATCGTACTTTTGCTTTTTTACTTTTCCTTCAGAGGTTTGAACTCCTAATCGGATTAAAAAAGGATAAGGTGTATGCTCGTCTAACAAGTAGTTTTTTTTACGATTATGAGATAAGTCCACTTGTTTCGTTGATGTATTTTTTTCAGTTTTATACATCACTTTATTTTTCTTAGAAAGTTGTATTTGAATCTTTTCCTCAAGAAAATCCCCGTGAATTTGGCGGAAATCATCCAGTAACTTTTCCCATGTTGAAGAGAATTCCTCTATTCGAATATTTTCGTGCTTTAAAATACGTTCGTATTGGTATTCTAATTGGATGTGGTACATATTTTTTATTTCAATAGGCTTTAGTTTGATGCGTTTTATTTCATTAGATTTAGCCCTTGGTTGGCTTATTGTTGCTTGAATCAGCTGTTTAGATAAGATTAGCTTTAATACATTGTCTTTCATTTCATTGAATTCCATATAATCGCCTTCTTTTTCGTAAGATACTTGAAATTAGTGTATCACAACGACATATTTCATAGAAAGATTAGCTATTGTGTAAGAAGAGTTAAAACGTCTATATACCTTTTATACTATCAGAATTTTATGATAATATAAGTGGTGAGTAGTCAATCGAAAGGGGAGATTGGGTTGTTAAATGAAAAAACAATTGGGGAGATTGTAAAGGAAGCCGCAAGTAAGTTTCCTGACAAAGAGGCTTATGTGTACCCTGAGCATGGGATTCGTAAAACATATAAAGAGTTTGATATGGAAACTGACGAGCTTGCTAAAGCATTTATTGGCATGGGTGTTCAAAAAGGAGAACATATTGCCATTTGGTCAGACAATAAAAGGGAATGGCTATTGAGCCAATTTGCAACTGGAAAAATGGGAGCAGTTTTAGTAACGGTTAATACAAACTATCAGGAAAAAGAACTGGAATATCTATTACAGCAATCAGATGCTACTACTCTTATTTTATGTGAATCCTTTAAAACTACTTCTTATCTCGACATTATTCGTGCAATTTGCCCTCAAATAAATACAGCAGAAAAAGGGAATATTCAATCTGAAAAACTTCCCTATTTAAAACGAGTGATTGTAATGAGTGAAAATGACTACCCAGGAATCTATAAATGGTCGGAGTTTGTTGAATTAGCAAAAACAGTATCTGATGAGACATTAGAGGATGCAATGAAGGCAACTCATAATGATGAAGTCATTAATATTCAATATACTTCTGGAACGACTGGATTTCCAAAGGGAGTAATGCTGTCCCATAAAAATATAGTTAACAATGGTCAGCTTGTAGGAGACTACATTCATCTAACTGAACATGATCGTCTTTGTATACCTGTACCCTTCTTTCATTGCTTCGGTTGTGTCATGGGAACAATTGCTTCAGTAACACACGGGACCACAATGGTAATCATTGAACAATTTGATGCAGGGAAAGTGTTGAAAATAGTGCAGGATGAGAAATGTACTGCTTTACACGGGGTGCCAACCATGTTCATTGCTGAATTAAATCATCCAGACTTTAAACAATTTGATTTATCTACATTACGTACTGGAATAATGGCTGGCTCTATTTGTCCAATAGAAGTTATGAAGAAAGTGATGGAAGACATGGGTGCAACTGAAATTACCATTGCCTATGGACAAACTGAATCCTCACCAGTTATTACGCAAACTAAAACAGATGATTCAATTGAAAAAAGAGTGTCCTCAGTTGGGAAAGCTCATCCAGGAGTAGAAGTGAAAATAATAGATCCGGCAACAGGAGAAGATACCCCTGCAGGAGTACCGGGGGAACTATGTACAAGAGGATATTTAGTGATGAAAGGTTATTATAAAAATGAAGAAGCAACAAAATCGACAATAGATGACAACGGCTGGCTACACACTGGCGATATTGCCGTAATGGATGACGAAGGCTATATCGATATAACCGGAAGAATCAAGGATATGGTAATTCGAGGTGGTGAGAATATTTATCCGAAGGAAGTAGAAGAATTTCTTTATCAGCATCCAGCCATTCAAGACGTACAGGTTGTGGGTGTACCAGACCCGAAATATGGAGAAGAGCTAATGGCTTGGGTAATTCTAAAAACAGGAAAAAGCTTGACGTCAGATGATTTGAAGGAATACTGTAAAGGGAAAATATCTTATCATAAAATACCAAGATATATTGAATTCATCGATGCATACCCAATGACAGCATCAGGGAAGATACAGAAATTCTTACTGAGAGAAATGTCAAAAGAGAAAATAGAAGCATAGCCACCAAGAAAAGCGAAACCGCCTATGTCTGCCCCGACAGGCAAATGGGGAAAAGTGAGGAGGCAGTTCCTCAGCCACCGCAGCTTTTACCCATTTGACCCCGAGGGGCAAGGCGGTGCAGCTAGCCACCAAGAAAAGCGAAACCGCCTATGTCTGCCCCGACAGGCAAATGGGAAAAAGCGAGGACCGTTCATGTTAACCTACAGTTAGTATTAGCTGTGATTTGAGCTTACACAGGATTTAAGCACCGAAGTAATAATCGGTGCTTTTTTCAGTTTTCCTGTATACTTAATTTAATAAAAGGATAATTTTGAGATAAGAGGTGAATGTATGTTTTTAGACCATATTGTTCATTTTGTAAATAAAAAACCTATAGAAGTGGCCGGAGATTGGCAACAGCAAGGGATCCATGCCGTGGTTGGTGGACAGCATTTAAACTGGGGGACGTATAATGCGCTTTTTTATACGAAAAATAGTTATGTAGAATGGTTAGCGATGGAAGAGGAGCAGGTTGCTAGACGTGTAGTACACCCTTTAGTAGAATTAATGCTCCATGATTTGAAAGAAGGTCCAGGTTTTGGGACGATTTGCATTAGGGCAAATGATTTAGAAGTACTTAGAAAAGACTTAGAAAATAAAGGTATAGAAACAACAGGAGTATTGTATGCTGAAAGAAAGACAGCTGCTGGATCTTTACGTAAATGGAAAATGCTATTTATTAAAGAAGAAGTTAGTGACAGCTTACCTGCGCCATTTTTTATAGAGTGGGAAGAAACGGATGATGAAAGATATGAGTTGCTTCAGAAGGAGGGAACAGTGAACAATAGTAACCTCCAACTTACCATTGAGAGCTGTGAGTTTCATGTAGAAAATCCAAGGGAAGTAATAGAGAAATGGGCTAGCTACCTGAATGTTACTTACGATCATCAAACGTTATTCTTACCCAATACAAATTTAATATTTAAACAGCTGAAACAAGGGACTAAAGAAAGGCTTGTAAGTGTGCAAATTAAAGGCCTCCCTAACCAAGAAGCTATTATTTACGAACAAGGAGTATATCGTTTCGATTAAGAGGAGGATTTTATAATGGAACAATTAGATGAAAGAGCGATTGTAGTTGCAGTTAAGCTACAAAAAGATGAGCATTTCGAATATGAATTAGAGGAGCTTATTAATTTAGCTGCAGCTTTAGATGTGGAGGTTGTTGGTGAAATCACTCAAAATTTAGAGCGAGTGACATCTTCTCATTATGTAGGAACAGGTAAAGTAGAGGAGATAAAAAATCTCTTCGATGCTACGGATGCAAATCTCGTTATATTTAACGATGAACTTTCTCCATCTCAAATAAGAAACCTAGAGCGGGATTTAGAATGCAAGGTAATAGATCGTACGATGCTAATTTTAGACATTTTTGCAAGACGCGCAAAATCTAATGAGGCACAAATGCAAGTGGAGCTAGCACAACTTCAATATATGCTACCGAGACTTGTCGGACTGAGAGCCTCCCTTGGTCGTCAGGGTGGTAGTACAGGCGGAGGAGTTAGTAACCGTGGTGCTGGGGAAACAAAGCTAGAGCTGGATCGTCGTAAAATCGAAGACCAAATAGCAAAGCTGAAGAGAGAGCTAGAACTAGTTAAGGATCAAAGGGAAACGCAAAGAAAGCAACGTAAAAAAAATAATATACCTGTTGTTTCTCTAGTTGGCTATACCAACGCCGGAAAGTCTACGATTATGAACCAACTGCTTCAAAAGATTGGACAAGAACAATCGAAGCAAGTATTTGAGAAAGACATGCTCTTTGCTACATTGGAAACTTCCGTCCGTCAAATTAAACTACCAGACCAAAAGGAATTTCTGTTAACTGATACTGTAGGATTTGTCAGTAAACTACCCCATCATCTAGTGAAGGCATTCCGATCAACACTCGAGGAAGCAAGGGACGCTAATCTACTATTACATGTGGTAGACGTTTCTAATGATGAACACCGCTATATGATGGATGTGACCAATGAAACGCTACTTGATGTAGGAGTAAAGGACGTTCCAACAATTTTTGTTTACAATAAATCCGATTTAGCAGACATGATGTACCCACACGTTGCAGGAAGTAATATCTGGATATCTGCAAAAGATGGTAAAGGTTTAGATGAACTGCTAGATATTATTAAAAAATATATATTCTCTGACTATATTCAGTGCGATCTGCTAATTCCATTTGATCGAGGAGATATCGTTTCATATCTTAATGAGAAAGCCACAGTTAAGTCGACCTCATATGAGGAAGAAGGAACGCTAGTGCATGTGGAATTAAAAAAATCAGATTATGATCGTTTAGAGGAATTTGTGTATCACCCATAAAAATAAGAAGCTCCGAAAAATTTTCGGAGCTTCTTTTTTATGCTGTTTTTTCAAATTTGCTAAGTATATTGTAGTTTAAACTTGTTGAAACTGTATATTATGAAGTCTTGCAAAAATACCTTCTTTAGCCACAAGTTCGTTATATGATCCATCTTCAGCAATTCCGTCTTCAGTTACTACAATTACCCGGTCCGCGTCTCTAATTGTTGCTAAGCGGTGGGCAATTATAAGAGTTGTACGATCCTCTGCCAACTCCATTAGTGATTGCTGGATAATTTTTTCTGTTTCTGTATCGAGAGCAGAAGTTGCCTCATCCAAAATGAGAATAGGTGGATTCTTTAAAAACATTCGAGCTATTGCCAGTCTTTGTTTTTGTCCACCTGACAATTTTAGTCCACGTTCTCCTATTTGTGTATCATACCCAGCTGGTAAGGAAGCGATTAAGCTTTCTAAGTGTGCTTTCTTAGCTGCACTTCTAATTTCCTCTTCCGTAGCATCCTTTTTTCCATAAGCAATATTTTCTCGAATGGTGCCGGTAAACAAAAATACATCCTGTTGGACTATTCCGATTTGAGAGCGGAGTGATTGAAGAGATAAATCCTGTATATTGATCCCATCAACAGAAATCGCCCCGTCACTGACATCGTAAAAACGGGGTATTAACGAACAAATGGTTGTTTTCCCCGCCCCGGAAGGGCCTACAAATGCTACTGTTTCA
Organism: Psychrobacillus sp.; assembly: GCF_056205495.1. Classification (NCBI taxonomy): domain Bacteria; kingdom Bacillati; phylum Bacillota; class Bacilli; order Caryophanales; family Bacillaceae; genus Psychrobacillus; species Psychrobacillus sp. The sequence goes on from NZ_JBAEAP010000402.1 coordinate 6,800, forward strand.
CCAGCACGTATGGAAAGGTTAATATCCTTTAACACAGTTTTGTGCTCATCGTATTGAAAGCTAACATGATTAAAGGAAATATTACCGTTTAAATGATTTACTTGAATTGCATTCGGTTTATCTTCTATTTCCGGCTCTTGCTCCACTAATTCTAAGAAACGCTTAAATCCAGCCATTCCTTTAGGATATAATTCCAATAAAGCGGTAATTTTATCCACTGGCTTAATTAGTACATTTACATATAAAATAAAACTTACTAGCTCTCCATAAGTTATGTAGTTTTGAAAAGAGAACCATGCTCCTACTACCAGGACAACTAAAGTTACTAGCCTTGTCATCATATAGATGGTAGAATGAGTACCTGCCATGACTTTGTAAGCTTTTAGTTTCGCTATTCGGAATTGTGAATTATCTTCCTTGAATCTTGAAATTTCAAAATTTTCATTTGTAAAGGATTGGACAACTCGTACACCGGAAACGCTGTCTTCTACTCTTGCATTGACGTCAGCTATTTTCCCGTACATATTTTTCCAAGCTTTATTCATCATGATATTCCCATAGGTTGCTACAATAGATAAAAATGGAACCATTATAATAGCAATAATAGCCAACTCGGGATTAATGTTGAACATAATAGTGAAGGTACCTATAATAGTCATTATGGCAATAAATAGGTCCTCGGGTCCATGATGTGCTAGTTCTCCGATATCAAACAGGTCATTTGTGATTCTACTCATAATGTGGCCCGTTTTCGTGTTATCAAAAAAACGGAATGATTGTCGTTGGACATGGTTAAATAGTTTTTGTCTCATATCCGTCTCAATGTTAATCCCTAACTTGTGCCCCAAGTAGCTCACGATATATTGGAGTACAGTACTGATAATATAGACGAATAAAAGAACTATACCTACACGCACGATTGTCTCCCAATTTCCTGAGGGCAGAAGGTCATCGATAAACCATTGCACAGCTACTGGGAATGCTAGTTCTAAAATTGCAACAAAAACGGCACTGCTAAAATCAATAATAAATAATCGTTTATGTGGTTTGTAAAATGAAAAAAATTTCTTGAGCATTTCGTATCCCCTTTTCATTATCATAACGACTATTATAACGAATAATTTCAGTTGTCGAAATATTATAATGTTTCTTTTTTGAAAGAATAGGAAATATTTTAATTATTATTTTGTAGAAATGAGGCGTAATTAGATGTTATCGAAAGAAGAAATAGTAAAATCCGTACCGCAAACAGGATTTTTTGGACAGCCGAAAGGGCTTCTATCCTTGTTCTTTACGGAGTTTTGGGAGCGTTTTTCATACTACGGTATGCGCGCAATTTTAATCTACTATATGTATTACGAAGTGACTCAAGGCGGTTTAGGGCTTGAACGATCAACAGCTAACTCTATTATGGCTGTTTATGGTTCCTTAGTTTATATGTCTGGGATTATTGGTGGTTGGATAGCCGATAGACTATTCGGTACTACTAGAACTGTATTCTATGGCGGAGTATTAATTATGATCGGTCATATTGTACTGGCATTCCCAGGTGGTTTAACTACCTTATTCATATCTATGGCATTTATCATTATTGGTACTGGTTTATTAAAGTCTAATATTTCTACTATTGTCGGTGATTTATATTCCGCTGAGGATGCTCGTAGAGATTCAGGTTTCAGTATTTTCTATATGGGTATTAATATGGGAGCTTTCATTGCACCATTAATCGTTGGGACAATCGGCTTAGAGTATAACTTCCATTTAGGATTTGGTTTGGCAGCTGTAGGTATGGCAATAGGTTTAGTAGTCTTTTTACTAACTAAGAAAAAATATTTAGGCTTGGCAGGATCTTATGTACCAAATCCACTTACTAAAGAAGGGAAGAAGAAATTCTTTACGAGATTAGTAATAGCTGTAGTAATTATTGCAGCACTTGGTTTTTATCTGATTCAAGCTGGTATTATGACGATTGACGTTTTCACTATGACGATCTCTATACTTGGTATTTTAATCCCAACTCTATACTTCATAATTATGTATAGAAGTGATAAGTCAACGGAAGATGAAAAGTCTCGTTTACTTGCTTACATTCCACTTTTCGTAGCAGCTATGATGTTCTGGGCAATTCAAGAGCAA
>NZ_JBAEAP010000403.1:0-2192 GCF_056205495.1 Psychrobacillus sp.
TTTCTCTATGTTTGCTACATTTGAGATTCGTGGAAGACAGCTTGGAGGAAAAGGCGTATTTGGCTGGTTTAAAAAGTTACCTTGGAAGGATGCGCGATTCCTTGTACCATTTATCGGAATGGCTGCCTTCATCCCTGCTGGGGCTGGTGGTATTATCAATGCCTCTAACCAAATGAACCAAGTAGTACATAATACTATCTGGGTTACTGGTCATTTCCATCTTACTTTAGCAACAACTGTCGTTTTAACATTCTTTGGAGCAGCCTATTGGTTAATCCCCCATCTTACTGGTAGAGTGTTGACGAAACAAATGAATAAGCTAGCTATTATACAAGGTATTGTTTGGGCAGTAGGTATGTCCATCATGTCTGGGGCAATGCATATTGCTGGATTACTGGGAGCCCCCCGCCGGTCAGATTTCTCAACCTATGGTGAATCAGCCCAGGCAGCCGATTGGGTTCCCTACCAGGTCGCGCAAGCAGTTGGTGGTACAATTCTATTCATCGGTATCATCTTAGTTTTATATATAGTAGCTCAATTAGTATGGTTTGCTCCTAAAGGTGATACAGAATTTCCAATTGGAGAAGTATCCGAAAATGCAGAAAAAACACCTATGGCACTTGAAAATTGGAAAATATGGTTAACGATTTGTATTTTCTTAATTTTATTTGCTTATACGGTTCCGGTGTTTGATATGATTCAAAATGCTCCTCCAGGTTCAAAAGGTTATAAATTCTGGTAACTATAATTTTATAAAAGTATACGAAGCAAGAGAGACTGTTCATATAAACAGTCTCTCTTTTCGTTTTTATAATCTTACACTTGTTGATCGTCTCTTCGTTTACAAGCTGTAGAAGTTTCTATGTATGGACAAGGCGTTAGAGGGACTACTCATAAAAGCCACATTTCTGACTTTTAGAGCACTCCCCTTTTAAAAATGTATATATCATTATACATATTTAAGCACACGCCCACCCAAATAGGGCTTTGTTTTAAATTTTTACCCCTCTGACCGTACTCTTACTTGTCTAATTTGCAGTACTTTTAAAGTTAGGTCTACTACCATTTTCTCTGTAAGCGTATCAAAAGTATCGCGCATATCTACTAAACACGGAGAGTAGTCAAGTTCAAAAAACTCTGCTTTTACCAATTCACAATAAGGCTGCTCATTATAGAAAGTACTGTTCTCAAAGAAATACTTATCTAAACGAGGCATTTCACTGTTTTTCGGATTAATGAAACGGGATTGGCTTTCAGAAGATTTAGTTATGATAGGGTATAGAATAAAATCAGACCCATTTAGGTCAGCAAAGCCTGTGAAAGGCACGGAAGCAATACGATCGTAAATTACACCGTTACAATCATCAGTTGCGTATTCGATGTCCTTTCTAATAAATCCTTCAACAAATAATTTAGCTCTAGTAACTCTGCGAGAGCCATCGCAAGAATCCATCGGATCAAACCTTACCGGTACAAGCTTACATTGTGTTAGGAACACATCCTTGTGTACTCTTTTGATTTCGCTTGCAGGTGGATCTAATGATATATCTGCTTCTACTACTATTTGAATTGTAGTTTCCGCCAATACAGCTGGTACCTTAATAATTGGGTAAAAATTATCAGGTACTACGCAAGGATCAACAGGATCATCCTGTAATTGTGGTAGAGACCTTGCATTATCTACCGGACATGGGTAAACATTGGACAAATCGCCATTGTTTAAACCGTTCTCTTCATTCATTTAAAATTTCCTCCATTCATTTTTTGCGAAATTAATTCATTTCTGTTTTAAGTTATGTAAAATCACCGGTGGATGTATAAGCAATAGACACAGAAACGGAAATTATGTCGATATTATTTATCTATTTAACTGTTTAAATAACTCTTCTGTGTAATATAGCTTAGAGATTTCCTTAAACTAATAATTTAAATTTTACTAGCTGAATCAAATTCATTATTGCTATTCTTTTGAACTCGAATCGAATAGAAGTAATCCCACTGGAGTCGTCGCCTACAGCTTAAAGGAATTAATATAAATAACGAACAATTAAATAAGCCATCACCAACGAACTCCTTCGTTAGAGATGGCTACATTATAAGAAAGGTGCTTGCACTAACTAAATTACAGTACAAGTGGAGGATATTTTTTTGTGGATGGATAATACACTTTCTGAACTTGCAAAAGCTGCAAA
>NZ_JBAEAP010000404.1:0-1907 GCF_056205495.1 Psychrobacillus sp.
GGGGCAGAAGGGGCAATTGATGCTTCTAATATCTTGTAACCGGCACTGGCTAGAGGAGAAATTCAATGTATAGGTGCTACTACATTAGACGAATATCGCAAATACATTGAAAAAGATGCTGCGCTTGAACGTCGTTTCCAACCAATCCAAGTTGATGAGCCTTCTGCAGAGGAAGCTGTACAAATTATTTATGGGTTACGCGATCGTTATGAAGCACATCACCGTGTGAAAATTACGGATGAAGCAGTAGAAGCCGCAGTTAAAATGTCTGATCGTTACATTTCTGACCGTTTCTTGCCTGATAAAGCAATAGATTTAATTGATGAGGCAGGTTCTAAGGTTCGCCTTCGTTCCTATACAACTCCTCCTAATTTAAAAGAATTAGAAACGAAGCTAGAGGCTGTTCGCTCTGAGAAAAATGCAGCTGTGCAAAGCCAGGAATTTGAGAAGGCAGCTTCTTTCCGAGATAAAGAACAAAAAATCAAAGATAAATTAGAAACTATGAAAAATACTTGGAAAGAAAAACAAGGAAAAGAAGAGTCAGAGGTTACAGTCGAGGATATCGCTGCTGTAGTTTCGATGTGGACTGGAATTCCTGTTTCCAAGTTAGCTCAAACAGAGTCCGAGAAGTTGTTAAAGCTGGAGGATAAATTACATGAACGTGTAATCGGACAAAAAGAAGCGGTAGATGCTATTTCTCGTGCTATCCGACGAGCTCGAGCAGGCTTAAAAGATCCGAAGCGACCAATTGGTTCATTTATCTTCTTAGGACCTACAGGAGTAGGTAAAACGGAGTTAGCTCGTGCTTTAGCAGAGGTAATGTTTGGAGACGAGGACGCAATGATCCGAGTAGACATGTCTGAGTACATGGAAAAACATTCTACTTCTCGTTTAGTAGGTTCACCTCCGGGGTATGTTGGCTTTGATGATGGTGGTCAGTTGACTGAAAAAGTTCGCCGTAAACCGTATTCTGTTATTTTATTAGATGAAATTGAAAAGGCACATCCAGACGTATTCAATATACTTTTACAAGTATTAGAGGATGGTCGATTAACTGATTCGAAAGGTCGCACAGTCGACTTCCGCAATACAGTAGTGATAATGACATCTAATGTTGGAGCAGATGCACTTAAATACAATAAACATGTAGGGTTTAACTTACAAGAAGCTGGAAAAACGGATTATAAAGATATGAAAGGAAAAATGCTAGAAGAATTGAAAAAAGCATTCCGTCCTGAGTTCTTAAACCGTTTAGATGAAATGATTGTTTTCCACTCATTAGAGAAGGAACACTTAAAACAAATTGTAACATTAATGACAGAACAGCTAGCGAAACGTTTAAAAGAACAAGGAATAGAGCTAGTGCTTACTGAGGCTGCTCAAGATAAAATTACTACAGAAGGCTACGATCCAACATACGGAGCACGTCCGCTCCGCCGTGCATTACAAAAGCATGTGGAAGATCGTCTTTCAGAGGAACTGTTAAAAGGTGAAGTCTTAACTGGTCAGCGTGTAGTATTTGATGTAGAAAATGACGAATTTGTTGTTCGAACAACAGAGCCTGTCACAGAAAGTTAATAATATAGGCATTCCGAGATCACCGGAATGCCTTTTTTTACATAGCTTTGCGACATAGGCGCATAGGCTTTTCGAGATGTCTAGCTCCAGTGCCTTGCCCCTCGGGGTCAAATGGTAAAATACTGCTCCTGCGCGAGCTCGTCGCAAACAAAAGCGTTTGCGGTGGCTGAGGAACTGCCTCCTCGCTTTTCTCCATTTGCCTGTCGGGGCAGAACAGGCGATTATGCTTTTCTTATTATAGGAGAATTTTATGGCAAAAAAGAAAACGAAATTTATGTGTAACTCATGTGGCTATGAGGCTGCCAAATGGATGGGGAGATGTCCAGGGT
>NZ_JBAEAP010000405.1:0-4721 GCF_056205495.1 Psychrobacillus sp.
ATAAATAAGTCGATCAAGATTTCGGATATCACGGCGAATCTCGTTCATTTCCATGTCTACTGCTTTGACAGTTCTAATAGGAGGAGCAGGAGTAGTCCCCTTCTCAATAACAGTAAAACCAACACGCATCATTTCTGTTTCCAGTTCTTGAACTCTCTTCAATAAAATACTCTTAAGCTTTACTGCCTCTGCAAGAAGTATATGTGCCATAAATTTATATCCCCCATTCTACTTTGTTTTTGTCTAATACAACACTTGCGGCTTCTCCGCCGTGTACTTGCGTGAACATTTGGCCCATGGATTCTAATAATTTTACCGCTTCTTCCTGACTCATAGAAGGTCGGAGATATACTACTTGTATAGCACTCGTTGTACTTTCAGTAACTGCCGTCCGTTTAGAATCGACGAATGGACTCCCGAATGCACCTACTTCATCTTGAAGTGTTAAAATCCCGTGTAAATTATTTTCCCTACCATTCAATCCAAGATAATTTGTTTCTTTGTTGCCTACAGTGATAAAGATATCCTCTTTAATCTCATCCAAATTATATATTCCAAGAGGAATCTCATAGCGCATAGAGAAGAAGTTATTTAAATCTACAGCAGAATGCATAGGTGTGATATAATTTTGTTTTGCAATCCTTCTGTACATTGCTTCCATGGAAGGACGATAACGGTTAGGATCTGCTCCAAGCTTTTTCCAAAGACCTCGCCATTCCTTTATCCCATCAAAATCATTAACTGCTTTTTCCTCTAATTCGAAAAATAGCTGTTCTTGAAATAATTGGAGACGTCCCTTAAGCATTTGAGGGGAAGATGATACAATAATTTTGTTATAATAAATAAGGCCAATTTTAAAAGTAGGCTCTATTTGTAATAGAGAAGTATCTAATTTTACAAACATTTTAAACCATCCTTGTATATATTTTCTTCATTGTACCATACAGAAAGGAGAACTCTAGTGAATATAAACCAGTTTCAACAGAACCTCATAGAATACGCTGCATCCATTGGAATTGATAAAATTGGTTTTACTACTGTTTCTCCATTTCATGAATTGAAGAATCGATTAATTCGTCAGCAGGAGCTAGGGTATGCTTCCGGATTTGAAGAGCCGGATCTTGATAAAAGAACAAATCCCCAGCTTTTACTGGAGGAGGCACAGAGCATTATCTCGATAGCTATTGCTTATCCCTCTAAGATGAAGGATGCACCCCAAAGTGTAAAGGGAGCTAGACGTGGGATATTTGCTAGAGCATCCTGGGGAATGGATTACCATACTGTTTTAAGAGAAAAGCTCGCTCAGCTAGAATTATATATTTTAACGCACATACCAGACGCTAGGCTGCGCTCAATGGTCGATACTGGTGAGCTTTCAGACCGTGCTGTTGCTGAACGTTCTGGGATTGGATGGAGTGCAAAAAATTGTTCAATCATCACCCCAGAATTTGGATCTTATGTTTACTTGGGAGAAATGATTACCTCTATTCCTTTTGCCCCAAGTGAACAGATGGAGGATCAGTGTGGGGATTGTAGGCTTTGCTTAGACGTCTGCCCTACTGGTGCTTTAATAGAAGGTGGTCAGCTGAATGCACAACGATGTATCGCCTTTATCACCCAAACGAAAACGATGGTGCCTGATGAGTTTCGAGCGAAGATAGGGAATCGGATATATGGCTGTGATACATGCCAAACCGTCTGTCCAAAAAATAAAGGCAAGGCTAATCTTCATCAGGAATCATTCAAGCCTAACCCGGAGCTTGTGAAGCCTTTATTGTTACCGTTACTAGGCATGACGAATCGGACCTTTAAAGAAACGTATGGTCATATGTCTGGTTCATGGAGAGGGAAAAATCCAATTCAACGGAATGCAATCATTGCATTGGCACATTTTAAAGAAGAGGGAGCCGTTCCCACGCTGATCGAACTAATGCTGCACGATGCAAGACCAGTAATAAGAGGAACAGCAGCATGGGCATTAGGCAAAATTAATACAGAGGAAGGCTTGCTTGCATTAAAGGAAGCAGAAACAACAGAACAAGAAGAACAGGTTTTAGAAGAGATTCGCAAGGGTCTTGCGTTTTATACAATTGAAAATTAGGAAGTGGAATCATTGAGTATTAATGTCGTTTTATATCAACCAGAAATTCCTGCAAACACAGGAAATATTGCTAGAACGTGTGCAGGTACAGGCGCAAAGCTTCATCTTATCCGACCATTAGGTTTTTCTACAGACGATAAAATGCTAAAGCGTGCAGGATTAGATTATTGGGAGCATGTTGACATCACCTATTATGATGGGTTAGATGAATTTTTCGCTGCTCACCCTGAAGCTGAATATTACCTCATCACTAAATTTGGCGCGAAGCCACATACTACCTTTGATTTTAGTGATTCAGAGAAGGATCATTTCTTTATATTTGGACGTGAGACGAAGGGACTTCCTCGTGAATTTATCGACGCTCATCCAGACCGCGCGCTTAGAATACCGATGAATGACAATATTCGTTCATTGAATCTCTCGAACACAGCAGCAATTCTTATTTATGAGGCTTTGCGTCAACAGAATTATCCAAACTTACATTAAAAAAACGGACGAAGTCTTATTCAGACTCGTCCGTTTTTATGTTGAATAATTATTATTTCTCAGATGCACCTGGTTTGTCGTCGTATCCTGCAGTGAAAATTGCAGTAAGAAACGCAACACAAACGCCAAGAATAAGGATTAGTTTCATACTTAAGCGCCTCCTCTATATATTCTAAATCTTAGTATAACCTAATTTGTAAAAAAATGAAACGATACAATAAAACGAAATTATGTCTGAAATAGAAAGTGTCAAAGTTGCATGTAACGTGTGATTCTACTAGGATAGATAAAAAGGAGTGATTTTTTAAATGGATAATTTGAAAAATGGTCCAGAGAACGGCTCAATGGCAACAAATATGGACGAGGTAAAAACATTAGGCAAGCAAATGGAACGCATGAGAGATAACCAAGAGCTAGAAGAAGATAACCGTGTATCAGACCCTGCTCAATCAGATAGTGCTACAATTATGAAGAAGCGGAAAGACGACTGATTCTTCAGTCGTATTTTTTGAGTTTGCCTGTCGGGGCAGTGATAGGCCCTGCGCATTTCTTATTGTCTAGCTCCGGCGCCTTGCCCCTCGGGGTCAAATGGGAAAATACTGCGGTGGCTGAGGAGCTGCCTCCTCGCATTTCCCCATTTGCCTGTCGGGGCAGAAATAGGCGCCTGCGCATTTCTATAAAAGGGAAGGATGAGTTTAATGGAATTACTTGAGAATTCAACGAAGAGATTGGCTAATGGAGTGGAGATGCCACGTATTGGATTAGGGGTATATAAGATGACAGAGCCAGAGGTTGCTCGTAAGGCAATTACTCATGCTTTGGAATCAGGTTACCGTCATATTGATACGGCTTCCTTATATGCAAATGAAAAAGAAGTGGGGGAAGCTGTTCGTGCTTCTGGAATCTCACGCAAAGAGATTTTTGTAACTACTAAGGTTTGGAATACCGATCAAGGCTATGACCAGACGTTAAGAGCCTTTGAAAAGTCTTTAGAGCTATTAGGTATGGATTATGTAGATCTATACTTAACTCATTGGCCAGTTGCTGAGAGTTATATAGATACATATCGTGCAATTGAACGTCTTTACGAGGAGAAGCTTATTCGAGCAACAGGCGTATCTAATCATAATCAGCACCATTTAGAGGCAATTGCTGCTAAAGCTAATATAAAGCCTATGGTCAATCAGATAGAGTGCCATCCTAGACTGACACAGTATGATCTTAGAGAGTACTGTGCCTCCGAGGACATTGCAGTTACGTCTTGGTCACCGCTAGCTAGAGGTAGATTATTAGAGGAGCCTACGTTGGCTCGCATCAGTGCTAAGTATGGGAAATCTACCGCACAGGTGATTATCCGCTGGCATTTACAGCATGATTTGATTGTTATTCCAAAGTCTATTACTCCAGAAAGAATCCATGAAAATTTTGATGTGTTTGACTTTGAATTATCATTTGAAGATGTGAAAAATATTGATGCACTCAATTTAAATGAGCGAACTGGAGCAGATCCAGATAATTTTAGCTTTTAATAAATGAAAAAAATGGTCATTACTGAGGGGATTTCAGTAACGACCATTTTTTTATTCGCTGTTATTACATGTAAGAATCTTTCCCTGTGAAAGAATAGGAAGTAAAAGGGAAACAGCGTCAATAAAGGGGGTTTATTCTAATATTACCCATTTGTCATTATTTTATTCAAAACATTTATGGAAAACTGCTTGTTAAAGTTTATTAATTGAAGGCTTTCTTTGAAACTGATAACCATCCTAGCCCCACCACATTATACAAACAAATACTGACCACAAGGATACGATGAGGCCAACCATGACAGTACCTAAAATGTATACATCATTAAACTTGTTATCTATTTTTTTAAACTTAACCAATACTGATACTAAAAAAGGTGTAGCTAAGTATAGGATGATACTAATTACCGTTATGATGGTTAAGTAATATATAGGTGGGACGTTACTCGCCATAATTTCATCTACAAAATAGGCTAAAGCTTGTCCAAATAAGCCTAACAGGGTTGCACTTATTATTAATACCCACAAAAGAAAGTGCCATTTTTTCAAAACTCATGCCTCCTTTGTTAATTTAGAGTATAGTATATTTAGTGTAATTTTACACTAAA
>NZ_JBAEAP010000406.1:0-1638 GCF_056205495.1 Psychrobacillus sp.
CGTTTAGACATCCATAAAGATATTACAGCAAGTATAATACCGATAATTGATAAAATACTAAAAATAGTAATTCCAAGGTAAATATCAGCATTCGGTCCTCTTTGTATATAGAAAAAAATAATACTTACTATCACGGGCAATATAGATAAAATACCTAAAACTTTCCCTGCTTTGCTTTTATCCAAAATCATAATCCCCCCTTACCGCTCATTATAATCCAAAATTATCCATCTCACAAATCGATTGGGTCCCCCGTGACTTGGTGTTGACCGTATATAAATTTAATGATTTTACACCATGAAATATTGATGGTTTTATAGGTGTATTTTCTTGTTACATAGTAAATAACTACAAAATGACTTACATCTTATTTTGTAGGAGGAATCCGTTTGAAAGCAGTAACATATCAAGGTGCAAAAGATGTGCAAGTAAAAGAAGTACCGGACGTAAAGATTGAAAAGCCGGATGATATTATCGTTCGTATTACATCAACGGCCATTTGCGGTTCAGATCTCCATATTTACCGTGGGACAATGCCAACAAGAGAAGGATTTGTTATCGGACATGAACCGATGGGCATTGTGGAAGAGGTTGGACCTGACGTGACAAAAGTTAAGAAAGGCGACCGGGTTGTTATTCCTTTTAATGTCTCTTGTGGGGAGTGCTTCTACTGTCAAAATGAAATGGAAAGTCAGTGTGATAACTCCAATGATAATCCAGCCCTTGACTCCGGCGCTTATTTTGGCTATACCGACCGTTATGGTAATTTTCCCGGTGGACAGGCTGAATACTTACGTGTACCGTATGGAAATTTCATCCCGTTTAAAGTACCTGAATCATGTGAATTAGAGGATGAAGCACTGCTATTTATATCGGATGTATTGCCAACTGCTTATTGGAGTGTTGAGCATGCAGGCGTTAAAAAGGGTGATACTGTGATTGTACTCGGCTCTGGTCCAGTTGGTTTAATGGTCCAAAAGTTTGCTTGGATGAAGGGTGCAAGTCGCGTGCTAGTAGTAGATCCTCTTTCATACCGTCTAGAGCATGCAAAACGGGCGAATAATGTAGAAATATTCAACTTTGATGAATTTGATGATATTGGCAGCCATCTTCATGAAATTACACATGGCGGTGCAGAAGTTGTCATTGACTGCGTAGGGATGGACGGTAAAATGTCGATGTTTGAGAAGGTAGGGCAAAAACTAAAGTTGCAAGGTGGGACTTTAAGTGCGATTGATATCGGCATTAAGGCTGTGAGAAAGTTCGGGACTATTCAGCTGACTGGCGTATACGGCTCGATGTACAATATGTTCCCTCTTGGCAATATTTTCGAGCGCAATGTGACAGTGAAAATGGGCCAGGCACCAGCCATTCATTACAGCCAGATGCTATATGAGATGGTTGCCCAGGGGAAAATCGACCCAACAGAAATTATTACACATAAAATGCCGCTTTCAGAAGCAAGTGAAGCATATCGGATGTTTCACGACCACGAAGACCAAAGCATTAAGTTTATTTTAAAACCATAGACTCTATGTAACACTCGTGATCGGACTCTCCAGCGCTTGAAAGGTGCTAAGCAGGTACCTTTCAAGCGCATTTTTTCTTTTGGCTCTAGTGTCCAGGATATTTTAGGAT
>NZ_JBAEAP010000407.1:0-10426 GCF_056205495.1 Psychrobacillus sp.
TTGTGTCAGAACTTTTAATCTAACGTTTGTTTTTATTTCAGCTGGGAATACATTAAATATAGATTAATAAAGGAGGACTCAGCATGAGTAATGACAAATTCGAAAAAATGGAAGAAAGTATTAAAGGACAAACACAGAATCGTCAACCAGGTTTTGAAAATGAAATGAGACCAAAACCTATTTTTGATGATGAAAATTATAAAGGTTCTGAAAAGCTAAAAGGAAAAGTCGCTTTAATCACAGGTGGAGATAGCGGTATTGGTAAAGCAGTTGCAATTGCTTACGCAAAAGAAGGTGCAAACGTCGCTATTGCGTATTTAGATGAACATGAGGATGCAAAAGAAACAGTAAAACTAGTTGAAAACTACGGAGTTAAAGCTAAAAGCTTTGCTATAGATATTAGCGATGACGAAAACTGCGAAAAGTTAATAGAGCAAGTTATTGAGGAATTTGGCCAGTTAAATGTTCTAGTAAATAACACAGGAAAACAGTTCCCAACGATGAATTTCTTAGAGATTACTCCAGATCAATTACAGGAAACTTTCTCTACTAACATATACTCTATGTTCTACCTAACACAGGCAGCTCTTCCGCATATGTCTAAGGGTGATACAATTGTAAATACTTCCTCGGTTACTGCTTATCGCGGTGCTGCTGAGTTAATCGATTACTCGGCAACAAAAGGAGCAATCACTTCCTTCACACGCTCCTTAGCATTAAATCTAGTTGAAAAAGGAATTCGTGTAAATGCAGTTGCACCTGGACCAATATGGACCCCACTTATCCCAGCAACTTTTGATGCCGAGAAGGTAGAAAACCATGCTGAAGGAAATCCAACTGGCAGAAGAGGTCAGCCGTCAGAAAATGCACCTGCCTATGTCTTCTTAGCATCTAATGACTCCACGTATATTACAGGACAAACTATTCACGTTGATGGTGGAGACTTCGTCGGTTCATAAAATCATATATAAAATTTAAAGAGGATGATCTTGTATATTCACGATCATCCTCTTTTTCATATTAAAGTATTTACATAAGGCTCTTTGAAACTTTTTTTCCATCATAAGTATAGAGCACTGGTTTTTTTTCGACAAAGGTTTCCATATGAATAGAACGTCCCCACAGCTGGTAGATATATGGAAGCACATGCTCCAAATAATGCGCATCTAATTCCACGCCTTCATAATTGTGCTTTAGATGCAACTCCCCGTTTCTAGAGAAATCACCATTTTCTACTACAATGTAGGGGTAGCCACCATTTTCACGGCTCGCTATTATTTCATCTCTGACATTCTCATAATCCTTATCAGTTATTTCATAGTTCCCATTTTTCTTTTCAAATAAGTAAAGGTCCTCTTGTTTAACTAACTCTTTTGTCAAATAGTTTCTGATAAAGGAAATATCAGACTCTATTTCCCGTACTTCAAATAACTTTTCTCTCCCTAGCCCTGGTTCGATTCCAATTCTTCTCATTTCAGCTGTAGGGGAGTCATACCTTTTCTCTATATCCTCAAAAATTTTGAGTCCTAAATAATACGGATTTATGGACGTCTTGGAAGGTTGAACAACATTTGCATTTAACTTGGCAAATTCAATGGTTTCATCTGAAGTCAAATCCATTTCTCGGAGAATTCGCTGATGCCAAAAAGTTGCCCATCCCTCATTCATAATTTTTGTTTCGAGCTGCGGCCAAAAATAAAGCATCTCTTCCCGCATCATAGTTAAAATATCACGTTGCCAATCTTCAAGCTCCCGACTATACTCCTCTATAAATAACAACAAATCTTTTTCTGGTCTGGGAGGGAATTTTTTTCGATAAGGCTGAACCAACTTATTTTTTTTCTTTTCATCTAAATCCCATAAATCATCATACTCACTTTTTCTTTTTTCCTCTATTTCTTCTTCCTCTAAGTCATAACTAGGAAGCTTAGGACGGACTATCGACGAATCAATATGTTCTTGAATAGCTAATACTGCGTCTAAAAATTGTTCTACCTCTTCTTTTCCATGAACCATTTCATAGTGTGCAATCCTCTCGGCAGTGGCAGTCATGCTTTCAACCATATCTCTCCGTGTGTTAGAGAAGCGAACATTATTCTTGAAAAAATCACAATGCGCAAGTACATGAGCAATAATTAGCTTGTTCTGAATAAGGCTATTCGTATCTAATAGAAATGCATAACAAGGGTTGGAATTGATCACTAACTCATAGATTTGGCTAAGCCCAAAATCGTATTGCATCTTCATTTTATGAAATTGCTTCCCAAAGCTCCAGTGTGCGAAACGAGTTGGCATCCCATATGCGCCGAATGTATAAATAATGTCTGCAGGACATATTTCGTATCTCATAGGGAATGTATCCAATCCAAAACCAGATGCAATCTCAGTTATTTCGGCAATTGCATATTGTAGTTTTGTGTCCATCACTTTACTCCCTTTTTAAAAATACTTTTTAATGCAGCATATACATCTTTATTATTTCTAATTACGTGGTGCCTAAACTTAGGATTTTCTATTGTCTTATACGTGTTCATCAAAGTGGAATAACGATTGTGCTCATTAACTTCCCCATACCCAAATATTTGAGAGACCTTCATTAATTCATTAACTAGTTTCACACATTTCTCATTATCACTCGTCATATTTTCTCCATCTGAAAAATGAACTGGATAAATATTATAGCGAGAAGGAGGATACTTTTCCTGTATTAACTCTAATGCCTTCTGATAAGCAGAGGAACATATGGTACCTCCACTCTCCCCCTTTGTAAAGAACGCTTCCTCAGTAACTACCTTTGCTTCCGTATGATGAGCAATAAATTCAATATCTAATGCCTCGTATTCCATTCGCAAAAATCTAACCATCCAAAAGAAGAAGCTACGTGCACAATACTTTTCAAAAACGCCCATTGAACCACTAGTATCCATCATAGCGAGAACAACTGCTTTTGATTCGCGCTTAACAACTTCATCCCAAGTTTTAAAGCGTAAATCATCCTGATGGATAGGTGCAATTGCCGCTTCTCCCTTAAGAGCATTTCTCTTAATAGCTGTAATTAATGTCCTTTTCTTATCAATATTACCCATAAGGCCTTTTTTCCGAATATCATTAAACTCAATATGCTCGGTTACTATTTCAGATTTTTCTTTATCCTCTAGACTAGGCAGCTCCATGTCACTAAAAAGAGCATTTTCTATCTCTTCCATGGAAACCTCTGCCTCATAGTAATCTTGCCCTGCCTTGTCTCCAGCTTGCTTACCACTTCCCGTTCCCTTTCCTTCTCCAGGTCCCTTAGCGACAACATCACCGATCTGACTGTCTCCCTTACCTTGGCCAACATGCTTAGAAGAGTCGTAATTATATCTTATTTTGTATTCATCCAGGGATCTAATAGGGATTTTTATAACGTCTCGTCCATTTGACATGATAATACTTTCATCACTTATTAAGTCTGGTAAGTTGTTTCTAATTGCTTCCTTGACCTTTTCCGTGTGGCGTTGCTGATCTTGATGACCTTTGCGATGGAGTGACCAATTCTCTTGTGAAATAACGAAGGGATTTTTCTCTTTTTCATTCAACCTCAACACCTACCTATTTTTTATCATATGCCGGTGCAACAAAGTTATTGCCAAAGTTTCAAGAAAAGCGCAGGCGCCTATCTTTGCCCCGACAGTCAAATGGAAAGAGGCGAGGAGGCAGTTCTCCAGCCACCGGAGCTTTTATCCATTTGACCCCGAGTATAGTTACACACCAATCCAAATTAGTATAAAAAAAACAAGACCAATGAAGAATATTAGTCTTGTTTTTTCATGGCTTTATCGATTAAGAAGACTTCCTACATAACGTAATAATTCATTGGCTGAAGTAGAATTATATCCGTGTTCATCAATCAATCTAGCAACTACTTCGTTTATCTTTTTCAAATGAGCTTCATCTGGCGTTTTCGTAGATGTAGTAATTTTCACGACATCTTTTAAATCAGCAAACAGTTTCTTTTGAATAGCCTCTCTTAGGCGTTCATGGGAATTATATTCGAAACGCTTCCCTTTCCGTGCATAAGCAGAAAGGCGAATTAATATCTCTTCTCGGAATCCTTTTTTTGCATTTTCAGATATGCCTATTTGTTCTTCTATGGAGCGCATTAGTTTTTCATCTGGGTTCATCTCTTCGCCAGTTAATGGATCTCTCATTTTGTTCTTGTTACAAAATGCTTCAACATTGTCCAAGTAATTATTCATTAGCGTTATTGCCGACTCCTCATATGAGTAAACAAAAGCCTTTTGAACTTCTTTTTTAGCAATTTCATCGTATTCTTTTCGTGCAATGGCAATATAGTTTAAATACTTTTCTCGATCCTCTTCAGAAATAGAAGCATGCTGATCAAGACCCTCTTTTAAAGCACGCAAAACGTCTAATGCATTTATAGAAGGGATTTCTTTTCTTATAATGGCTGAAGAAATGCGGTTAATCACATACCTCGGATCAATTCCATGCATTCCTTCCGTAGTAAATTCTTTTTTAAGCTCTTCAACATCAATTTCATTAAAACCTTCAATGTTTTCCCCATCATACAACTTCATTTTCTTTACTATATCAATTCCTTGTTTCTTTGGATCCTCTAATCTAGTGAGTATAGAGAATATAGCAGCCGCCCTTAAGGCATGGGGGGCAATATGGACATGGTTCATATCACTTTCTTTAATCATCTTTTCATAAATTCGTTCTTCTTGGCTAACCTTCAAGTTATAAGGAATTGGCATTACAATAATACGTGAATGTAGTGCTTCATTCTTTTTATTAGAGATGAACGAACGATACTCCGTTTCATTGGTATGGGCTACAATCAGCTCATCCGCACTAATAAGCGCGAAACGACCAGCTTTGAAATTACCCTCCTGTGTTAGAGATAGCAGATGCCACAGGAATTTTTCATCCAGCTTAAGCATCTCCTGAAATTCCATCATTCCTCTATTAGCCTTATTTAGCTCCCCATCAAATCTATATGCTCTTGGATCAGATTCAGATCCAAACTCAGCAATTGTTGAAAAGTCAATGCTTCCAGTTAAATCAGCGATATCTTGAGATTTTGGATCAGATGGAGTAAAAGTACCTATCCCTACCCTTTTGTCCTCTGAAAAGAAAATCCTCTCCACTAAGACATCTTCTACTTTACCACCATATTCCTGCTCCAGCCTCATCGAGTTCAGAGGTGATAGACTACCTTCTATTCGAATTCCATATTCCTCATAAAAGTCTTCTCGAAGATGAGTTGGGATTAAATGAAGCGGATCCTCATGCATAGGGCACCCTTTAATAGCATAGACAGCACCCTTATCAGTTCTTGAATATTCCTCAAAACCTCTCTTTAACAATGTAACAATAGTAGATTTACCACCACTCACGGGACCCATCAACAATAAAATTCTTTTCCTAACATCTAAACGCTTTGCTGCCGGATGGAAATACTCTTCTACCAGACGCTCTAACGCTTCATCAAGACCAAACATTTCCTGTTCAAAAAACTTATAGCTTTTCTTTCCATTTTCATCCGAATGCCCCGCACTTTTAATCATGCTGTATACACGTGCATGTGCAGTTTGAGCAACTTCTGGTCTGTCTTTTAAGATTTCCAAGTATTCCCTGAACGTACCTTCCCATTTCAACTCGTTTTCCGCTTCTCGATAACCTTTAACCTTACTTAAGATATCCATGTTTCCCTCCATTCAGGGGCATCTTTTATACATAATATGACGAGAAGGAATTAATGATACATATAACTTTGTAGTTGTCTCTTAATTGTTCATAACTATCGCTATTTCATCTCCTTAAATTTTTTTACTTTAAATGAAGGTCATTATTTATCTTTCCTTCTTTTTCTTATAAACCAAATACTCAAAAAGGAAACAATGCCTATCAATAATAAGATTGGTAAATTGCCTAATAGAAACACTATAATCCCGGATCCAATCATTAATAACGCATTCACACTTTGAACAAATTGCTTCTTTGTCTTCTCCCATGTGTTTAAGTCCTTATTATCAATACCTGGTACGATTACGCGATCCTCATAAAAGTTCAGCTCTATTGTGGAAAAGGAAGTTTGATTATCCAAATATTTAATCTTCCCAACTATTACTTCTATTTCTTCTTGTACTTTTGCCAAGTCAGCTGAAATCTTTAAAAGATCCTCCGTTTTTTCTGCACTTTCCATAAATACTAGCAATCGAGCCTCTACTGCTCTTTTTGATTTTAATCGGGATTCTAAGTCTACATACTGCTCTGTTACGTCTTCTCCCGTTATATTCCTCTCTAATACCTTAGTTACCTGTCCCTCAGCTTCCGATAAAAAAGTCTCAAAATGCTCCTCAGGTACTCTGACAACCATACGTCCGTGACTAAGAGAATCACTTTCTTGATAAATATTAGATTCTACAATATATCCGTTATACTTACTTACTTTTTCTGTAATTTTTTCTTGAGCTACCGTTAGTTCTTTGACGTTTGCACTAATATTAGCCTTGTGAATAATTTTCCTTTGCGATATAGATGGATTCGAAGCACCTTCCTCTGTTTCAGAAATACTCTCTTCCTTTGAGTCATTCCCTTCCTGTCCAACATCATTTGAGTATTCCATGTCCTTCATAGACTCGGTTACTGCTGCCTTTTCCTCGTCTTGAGCACTGCAGCCAGCTAAAAAAATGAGAGACAAATATAAGAAAACGATAATAAACCTAGTCATTACCAAAAACCCCCTTTACTTTAAATAAATAGACGTTTGTGAAGAAATTTCGTTACAATCCTTCCGTTTAGCACACTATCAAGACACTCCACTAGCATATGAGAAATTTTTACTTTTCGAATAAAAAAGCTTAATAAAATGGAATATTCCGATAGAATATAAGAAAAGCACAGGCGCCTATCTCTGCACCGACAGGCAAATGGGGAAAGGCGAGGAGGCAGCTCCTCAGCCACCGGAGCTTTTATCCATTTGACCCGAGGGGCAAGGCGCCGGAGCTAGACAATAAGAAAAGCGCAGGCGCCTATTCCTACCCCGACAGGCAAATGGGGAAATACATCAAATAATTGATTTGAAAGCTATAAAAAAAGTGGGAGTGGAGAATATGATTCACTTAAAAGGATATGGACTTACATTGGAACAAATGAGAGCCATTCTTTATAAAAACGAGAAAATAACCTTAGATAGAGAGGCTATACAAGCTGTTCAAAACAGTAGAAGAGCCGTAGAGAGAATTGTTAGTAGTGGAGAAATCGTGTATGGAATTAACACAGGCTTTGGAAAATTTAGCGATGTAAGTATAAACGAGAAGGATGTTCATGCACTTCAACTACATTTGATACGATCTCATGCTTGTGGGGTGGGAACTCCTTTTGAAGAGTTAGTTTCAAGAGCTATGGTCATTCTACGTTTGAATGCTCTGATGAAGGGTTTTTCAGGGATACGACTCGAGGTATTAGAAAGACTGGCATATATGATAAACCATCATATCCATCCCGTAATACCTTCCCAAGGCTCTCTAGGTGCATCTGGAGATTTAGCACCTCTATCACATTTAGCCCTTGTATTAATTGGCGAAGGATTTGTTTGGGAGGCTAATAAGCATGTTCCTGCTGCAAATGTATGGAGTGAACATGGACTACAGCCAATTGTACTTGAAGCTAAGGAAGGGTTAGCCTTAATAAATGGAACTCAAGCAATGACTGCTCAAGGAGTGATTAACTGGCTCGAAGCTGAGACTCTTGCGTATCAAAGCGAGTGGATTGCTGCAATGACTATGGAAGCCCTCCATGGAATTACAGACGCCTTTCACCCTTCTATCCATGAAGCACGAGGTTACCAGGAGCAAATAGACGTCGCTAAACGAATGCTGTACTGGTTGGAAGGAAGCCAACTAGTCACTAAACAAGGTGAACAGCGAGTACAGGATGCCTATTCTATAAGATGCATACCTCAAATACACGGAGCCACATGGCAAGTGCTTTCCTATGTAAAAGAAAAACTTGAGATAGAAATGAATGCCGCCACAGATAATCCATTAATCGTAGAAGACGGAAATATAGTTGTTTCCGGTGGGAACTTTCACGGTCAACCAATAGCCTTTGCGATGGATTTCTTAAAGGTGGGAATGGCCGAGCTGGCTAACGTTTCTGAACGACGGGTAGAAAGACTCGTGAATCCACAATTAAATGTTGGTCTCCCGCCATTTTTAAGCCCAGAGCCTGGTCTACAATCAGGAGCAATGATTTTACAATACACTGCTGCTAGTCTTGTTTCTGAAAATAAAACATTTGCTCACCCAGCATCTGTCGACTCTATCCCATCCTCTGGAAACCAAGAGGACCATGTAAGCATGGGAACCATTGGGGCTAGACATGCCTATCAAATCATTCAAAATGCCCGTGGAGTAATCGCTATCGAGGCTATTTGTGCAGTACAAGGAGTCGAGTATCGTAATGAGTTGCTGATGGCACCAAAACTCCTTAAAAAGTGGAAGGAAATCCGTGCATTTATTCCATCCATAACTGAAGATCGAGTCTTTAGTAAGGACATCGAGTTAATGCAAAATTATTTGAGGAACTTGATTATTTCTTAAGTGCCCTCTTCCTTTGTTTTAACAGTTTGCTTCTACTTGGAGAAAGTGTATAGGCAACACCAAGGGAACCCCTGCTTCCTCTATACACTTTTTAATAAAGTATATAACCATTCTTTTTTCGTTATCCATCTTACGAATCAACTCATATAATAGGAAATAATATATCGGGAGTTGATTTTTTGACACTTTGGATTGATGTATCAGTCACAAAACGTCAGTTGAAGCTTTATGACGGAAGCAAACTGTTAAAAACATACCCTATTGCAGTAGGAAAAGTCTTAACCCCTACCCCGACAGGTAATTATATGATTATTAATAAGGAGGTAGATCCAGGAGGTCCATATGGGGCATTGTGGATGGGATTATCTAAGCCTCATTATGGCATACACGGGACAAACGATCCAAGCTCAATAGGAAAAGATGTATCACTTGGTTGTATAAGAATGTACAACAATGACGTTATAGAATTATCCTCCCAGGTACCTTTGCAGACAAACGTTTACATCCACAAATAATGGTTCTATAGCTCTCGCTAATAAGTCTAAATTAGTTAGACTGCCTCTGTATATCTGAAATTGCACATTATAGAATAGATTTAAGATTCTCCACACCAAGTATCCCATTTCATCTGCATATATCACTCTCCAAACTCGTGATCAACTCCATACAACCGCTCTTTCTACTTTCTAACCTTATAGTTAATATCACTTCTTCTCATAATTATTTCTATCTTATACACTATGTTGCTTATCCTTTTATAAATTTTTTTTGTAATAAGGCGATGCGTACCCATCCTACTTTATACAATAGCTTTCAACTAAATTTTAGATGTTTATTTCCTTCTTCCAGAGGTATGTATTATTTAAGGTAAATTCTTTAATGAAAAACTATAAGGCACGGAGGTAACAAATATGTTTACTGAAAAAAATAAAGCAAAAATTGGAGCAGCTACATTCATCTCTTTAGGTCTACTTGGAGACACCAATTATGCTGTAGATCACGATGACAATCAAGTTGACGACAAGGAAGAACAAGAAAAAGAAGAATTTTAATTAAATTTTTAAAAAATTTAATTATTTTATGTTTAAGCACATATTTTAACGGGT
Organism: Psychrobacillus sp.; assembly: GCF_056205495.1. Lineage (NCBI taxonomy): Bacteria > Bacillati > Bacillota > Bacilli > Caryophanales > Bacillaceae > Psychrobacillus > Psychrobacillus sp. The sequence continues at coordinate 9,719 of NZ_JBAEAP010000407.1, forward strand.
ATTGATAAAAGGAAATATTTTGTTTTTCCATGTAATTTAGTAAAAAGAAAACTAAAAATTTATTAGATAGTAGGAAAAAAAATTATCATATAACATATGCGTCAAAGTAGCAGTTTAGATGTTAAAAATGATTTTTATTCCAAAAAGGTTTCGACAAAATTCGCCTTTTCATTCTTTGTGGATAAGTTTACACACAGAATTCACACTAGATAAATATGATTTTGACAAACATGTAAACAACTTACTAACATCTTATACCCACATACTGTGGATAAAAAGAACGATTGTTCTTAATAGTACTTTTTGGTAAAGTAATGTTAATAACAATTATTTAATTTTAAAGCCCTTTCACATATAAGAACATTTAACTATTAGGAGGAAATGAAATGAGTAAAATGTCGGATGATCTATTATTAGAATCATATTTTACTGCTAAGGAACTTAACCTTTGCCCTGACTTTTTAGCTTTATTGAAAAGTGAGATTCAACGTCGCTCTCTTCAAGTTGAACTATAATCTTTTATATAAATGAAACTTTCTTTCCATTCTTTCGTAAATAGTATAAGGTAATACTGTAAGTCCAATCTAATAACTATTTTACGGAGGGTTTTAAATTTTGAAGAAAATTCTAGTCGCACTACTTACTATCACGCTTGTTTTTTCTTCAGTGGGCAATTTTGTCTTTCAAGATGATATAACTGCTGAAGCT
>NZ_JBAEAP010000408.1:0-8440 GCF_056205495.1 Psychrobacillus sp.
GAATCTACGCCTTCTTCAAAATCTAACCAGATGACTAACACATTGTCTGGTGCAGGTCTAGCTGCTATTTGCTCCGTTATCTCTGCAAACTTATTAGCATCTTTTAGCTCTAATGTAACAATTGGCTGTCCTTGTTGGTTAAACGCAGGATTAGCGCCTCCCTCTTTAAGGTCCATACCATCTAGCATTATATTATCTTCTGAGTCCCTGAATGTTAGATTAGCTTGTGTAGAAAGTAGTTCCCTAGCTGACTCTTGGTCTTCAACTCCTGCGAGCTGAACCCTTATTCTATGGTCGTTCTCAATCTGAATACTTGGCTCACTTACACCAAGTACATCAATACGGCTAGTTAATGCTGACGCCGTATCTGCAACTATTTCATCTGTAATTTCTTGTCCATCCTGTAGTTCTTCAACTTGATACAGGACTTCAAAACCACCTTGTAAATCTAGCCCTAATTTAATATTATTTAAAACTCCGCCAACTGTAGGGCTTATTGTCCCTGCAAAAATTACAAGAAGCAGTAAAAACGCAACTATGCGTCCTCTTGTTTTCATATGTACTTCCTCCTAAGAATAACCACAGACTTCCTTCGTCAGAAAGACTATTGCTAAAACAATTACGAAATAGAATATTCCATCTATTTCAATTCCAAAAAAATGCAACACATTTATTATGAAACACGATGCCCCTTACTGTCAAATGACTGTTTGCTTATTTTTTCTCATTTTGAGGATTTAATAAGACTTGTAATTCCTCTTGGTTAATGTCTGCAAACCAATTGGATGTTCGAGAGTTTTGAATTTGCTCGTAAGTCATATACTCTGCTGGTGTAATAGAAAGAACGTCATTGACAATCTGATGAAGAGATAAGGAAAGAACATCTAGCTTCCTCCATTTCTTTTCCACACAATACTTCCAAATATCTTGTTCTGTTACTGTTTCGTACTGATAAACTTTAAATTCACTCTTTTTGCTCTCTAAAGCTGGTAGCACGTGTAGAAAGATATGATTGTATGAGTTTTCCAAAATACTGCACCTCTTTATAGAATAATGTGGTAAGTGGCTTGCATATTATTATTGTAAACGAAGTTCCTGCATTTGAGAAGGAAGTGTTTAATTTGTCGACGTATTTAAGAGGGTCCATTGTATTAATGTTTGCCATTTTTTTGTCCAAGTTCTTAGGCTTTATTTACCGCATGCAGTTTGTTCGGTTGACTGGAGAAGAGGCAGTTGGTATTTACAGCACGGCGTATCCAGCCTTTATCTTCTTCTTATCCCTTATCCAATTGGGTATACCGATTGCTATAACTAAAATTATAGCTGAGCTTCGAACGAGAAACGCTATATCTGATTATTTCACAGTTATGCGAACTTCCGTAATTGTAACCGTAGTATCTATGATTATTTTTACACCGATCTTTATTTTTGTCACTCCTCTTATTTCTAGTAATCTATTGAAAAACGATGCAATAACGATGACTCTCTACGTGTCTATTGCTATTGTACCAATCGCAGCAGCAGGGGGAATCTTAAGAGGCTTTTTACAAGGTATTGCTAAATTAGAAGCAACGGCAATAGCCCAGCTAATTGAACAAATAGTTCGTATCTTACTAATCACCTTTGCCTTACCTTTATTTTTAACATCTTCATCTCCACAGGAAGCGGCTGCATACGCCATGTTCTTAGCTTTGGTTGCAGAGGCAGCATCATTACTTTATCTCAAATGGAGATATGAAAAGTGGAAAAAGCAACAAACATATACAAAGTCAAAAAAGGCCTATCCACTGCCACCATTATTTGCTATAGCTCTGCCTTCTTCTGGCAGTAAGCTTTTTGGTTCATTCACATGGTTTTTAGAGCCTATCATTTTCATCAAGGCTTTAGCTATTACAGGTATAAGCGCTGTTGCTGCTACAACGCTATATGGAGTAATTTCAGGCGTTTTAGTACCGTTGTTACTGTTCCCATCCTTCATACCCTTTGCACTCTCTATCGTCCTTATACCTGCTGTAAGTGACGCTTATGCAAGAAAGAACTTTAGTTTGCTTAAAGAGAGAATCCATTTATCTTTAAAATTTTCTACGCTAACGGGCTGTTATGCAGCTACCTTGTTCTATTTACATGGTGGTGAGCTAGTCTACGAACTGTTTCATGTTGAAAACGCAGAAGTCTATATGAAAATTCTATCTCCAATTTTTTTCTTTTATTATATTCAAAGCCCTTTGTTCTCTATATTGCAGGCACTTAATAGCTCTAATAGCGCATTTCTCAACTCGCTTTATGGCGGGGTCGGAAAACTACTATTACTATTTTTCTTAGCTTCTCAGGCTGGCATCCAGGAGAAAGGTGCAATTGTTGCGATAGGATTTGGTGTTCTGATCACTTCATTTCTACATATCGCTTCACTTAAACAAAAGAAAGAAGCTCAAATTGGGTTCTCTTTCTTCGCTTTACCTTATGTCGTATTTCTATTGACTATTATTACTAGACCAATGCTAGTGTCCATAGGTAGCCAATCATTAATAATAGATTGTTTGCTTACTCTAGCTTATTTAACAATCGGCCTATTGCTATTTGGACAAATCCGAAGAAAAGAGCTAAGTGTAATTTTTAAAATAGCTAAAAGCTCTAAAAATAGATTTTAAGTCCATTAGTTAAAAAAGTAAGAGTCCAAGATCTCCCTTCAAAAGGGTGGTTTTGGGCTCTTTTATTAAAAAGATGTCTTGAGTTGAATATATAATTCTTCTTCCTCATAGGAACAATAGAATACTTTTTTATAATCATAAAGCATTTTCTTATTCAGTTCGTCCAATAACCATTCTTTACTTTTTCCAATTCGAATAAGATGATCCATTTGTATATCTCCATCAATAATTAAAGGAAATATAAACTGCTCCTCTTTCTTTTTGAAAACGGATAAGTTTCCTGATGGCTCCAAAAAGGCGTAGGAGACTGAACGAATAGAACCAATCTGCTGTTCTCTCAGCTGCTGTAGCAAATCATCTAGATTATATCTTTGCTTCCTCATCTCTTTCTCCACTATCACACCATCTTTTATAATAATGGATGGATGGCCCTCCATCATATCTCTAAATTTTTTACTCTTTAAGGAAGTATACGAGGCAATCAGTTGAATAATCAGCAAGATTCCCATTGGTAAAAAAGCATGCCAAAGATTACTATCCGGGTTATCAATTGCAACGGATCCTACTTCTGCAATCAACAAAAAGACAACTAAGTCAAAAATACTTAGCTCGCCGACCTCTCTTTTTCCCATAATTCTTAAAATAGCTAATATAATCCAATACAATGCTATTGTACGCAAAATAATTATGAGAGTATCATTCATAGAATTCACCTCAATATTATATTGCCCACAAAAAAAGAACTTACTCATTAGAGAGTAAGTTCTTTTACTTAAATTGTAGAATCTGTAACAACTCGTCCAACAGCAACACGTTCAAATTGTAAACGAGTACCATCCGCTACTACTACATAAATTGTTTGATCATCCACTGCATCTACCTTACCGTGCAATCCACCTACTGTAATAATATGATCTCCACGCTTTAGATTACTTTGCATTTCGGCAGTGCTTTTCTGTCTCTTTTGCGCTGGTCGAATGATAAAAAACCACATAACGACGAACATAGCAATAATTGGCAATAAACCTACTAAATCCATTAATATTTCCCCTCCTTTTCCTCTTTATACAGTATACAAGAATCAGAAGTTTTTTGCATTTGGTTTGTTGTACCCATACTCTTCAAAAAACTCTTCTTTAAAATCTAATAGACGATCTTCTCTAATTGCCTGGCGTACATTCTCCATTAATTTCATTAAGAAATGGAGATTATGATAAGATGCTAAACGCAATCCAAAGGTCTCATCTGCTTTGAAAAGATGTCGAATATAAGCTCTTGAATAATTTTTGCATGTATAGCAATCACATTTTTCATCGATAGGACCAAAATCTCTAGCGAATTTAGCGCCTTTAATTACTAATCTTCCTTGGTGCGTAAAGAATGTACCATTTCGAGCAATTCGTGTAGGTAATACGCAATCAAACATATCCACGCCACGAATAGAACCATCGATTAGTGAGTCTGGTGAGCCTACTCCCATTAAGTAACGAGGCTTGTTATCAGGCATTAAAGGAGTTGTGAAATCTAATACTCGATTCATAACGTCTTTTGGTTCACCTACAGATAAACCACCAATAGCATAACCAGGGAAATCTAATGAAATTAAATCCTTCGCTGACTGGCGGCGAAGCTCTTCATATTCTCCACCTTGAATGATACCGAACAAGCCCTGTTTATCAGTGCTTGTATGAGCAGTTAAGCATCGCTCTGCCCAACGAGACGTACGCTCTACAGATGCTTTCATGTATTCGAAAGTAGCTGGATAAGGAGGACATTCATCAAAGGCCATCATAATATCAGAGCCTAGTGCATTTTGTATCTCCATCGACTTTTCTGGACTTAAAAATAGCTTGTCCCCATTCAAGTGATTGCGGAAATGCACACCTTCTTCTTCTATTTTACGCATATCGCTTAAACTAAATACTTGGAAGCCGCCTGAGTCTGTTAAGATCGCTCGATCCCAATTCATAAATTTGTGTAATCCGCCAGCCTCACGAATAATATCATGTCCAGGGCGAAGCCACAGATGGTAGGTATTACTTAAAATTATTCCTGCGTCCATCTCTTTAATTTCTTCTGGAGCCATTGTTTTAACAGTTGCTTGTGTTCCTACCGGCATAAAGGTTGGTGTCTCGAATGACCCGTGAGGTGTATGTACAATACCAAGACGGGCTCCTGTTTGTTTATCTTTTTTTATTAACTCATACGTAATTGCAGTCATTTAATAGTTCCTTCCTTTTATAAACATCGCATCTCCAAAGCTAAAGAAGCGATAACGCTGCTCGATTGCTTCGTGGTATGCGGACAATATAAATTCCTTTGATGTTAAAGCACTTACTAGCATTACAAGTGTGGACTTCGGTAAATGGAAGTTAGTAATCATTCCATCGATACATTTAAATTCATATCCTGGATAGATGAAAATGGATGTCCATCCGCTATCTTCTTTTAATGTACCATCAAATTTTGTAGCGACAGTTTCCAATGTTCTTGTGGAAGTGGTTCCAACTGCTACTACCTTACCGCCAGCTTCCTTCACTCCATTAATCAGTTCTGCAGTTTCCTGTGTAACACGGTAGAATTCCGAATGCATCTCATGGTCATCTATGGAATCAACGCTTACTGGTCTGAATGTGCCCAAACCTACATGAAGTGTTACAAATGCGATTTTAATACCTTTCGCTTTTATCTCCTCTAGTAGCTCGGTTGTGAAATGTAAGCCTGCCGTTGGAGCAGCAGCTGAACCTTGTTCTTTTGCATAAACCGTTTGGTAACGATCCTTATCTTCCAATTTTTCATGAATATAAGGTGGTAAAGGCATCTCGCCGAGTTTGTCCAATACCTCAAAGAATACTCCAGTATATTCAAAACGGAATATTCTTCCTCCGTGATCTTTTAATCCTGTACACACTGCTGTCAATAATCCTTCACCAAATACTATTTTTGTGCCTATTTTCACTCGTTTAGCTGGTTTGACAAGGGTTTCCCATTCATCACCTTCCATTTGAGTTAACAATAGCACCTCAATATTAGCACCAGTATCTTCTTTAGTTCCCATTAGTCGGGCAGGCATTACCTTTGTGTCATTTAGTACAAGGCAATCCCCTTCATGTAATTCATCAATTATTTTCGAAAAATTGGTATGCGTTAGCTTTTGGTTCGCATAATCGGTGATTAACAGCTTACTGCTTGTCCGATCAGCTAACGGTACTTGTGCGATTAACTCTTCTGGTAAATCAAAATCAAAATCTTCTACTCTCATTTATAAGGACATCCTTTATTAATTGTTTCCATCGATTGGCAATGGTTTTCCTAAATGTTCATAAGCAAGCGGAGTTACAATTCTTCCACGAGGAGATCGTTGTATAAAGCCTATTTGCATTAAATAAGGCTCGTAGACATCCTCAATAGTAGTAGATTCTTCTCCAATGCTCGCTGCAATTGTGTCTAACCCTACGGGGCCACCTCTAAAACGCTCAATCATTGCATTAATTAGTTTATGGTCAATATGATCCAACCCTCTAGGGTCAACCTGTAATAGTTCCAACGCTTCTTTGGCAATAGTTATCGTAATGTTACCATTACCTCTCACTTGAGCATAATCCCTAACCCTTTTTAACAAACGATTGGCAATACGGGGGGTGCCTCTAGAGCGACGGGCAATTTCACCAGCTGATTCATGATCTATTGCTGCATTAAATAGCTCTGCGCTTCTTAATACAATTGACGTAAGGGCTTCTTCATCATAGTAATCCAAACGAAGCAGCACTCCAAAGCGATCCCGTAAAGGGGCAGATAGTGCGCCTGCTCTTGTTGTTGCTCCAACTAATGTAAAGGGAGGGAGATCCAAACGTACACTTCTAGCCGAGGGACCTTTTCCTACTACAATATCTAAGCAGAAATCTTCCATAGCTGGATAAAGAACCTCTTCAATCGAGCGGTTTAAACGATGAATTTCATCAATGAATAATACATCGCCAGGCTCCAAAGAGCTAACGATTGCTGCCAAATCACCTGGACGCTCGATTGCAGGACCACTTGTCATCCTCATTTGAACATTCATTTCGTTAGCTATGACAGCAGCAAGTGTGGTTTTACCAAGACCCGGTGGACCATATAGTAAGCAATGATCCAAGCTCTCATTTCTCATTTTTGCAGCTTCAATAAATATAGCCAGATTGTGCTTTATTTTATCTTGCCCAATATACTGAGTTAATAACTGAGGACGGAGGGATTGCTCAAAAGGTTCATCATAGGAAGAAATTTCACTGGAAATAACACGTTCTGACAAACAAAACTCCTCCTTTCTTACTTACCAGAGAATAATAGCTGCAATGATTTTTTCATGAATTCGTCAGTTGTAGTCAATTCATTATTTGCCTTAAGCTTAGGACGAATTTTAGACAACTCTTTTTCTGAATATCCTAGAGCGGTTAAAGCGAGCATAGCCTCTTCCATTTCATGAACAGTATCATGCTCAGTGAATAGGCTTGGCTCATCGTCCTCAAATTCTAGCTGTTCGATATCTATTAGGTCATTTAATTTACCTTTTAAATCTAGAATCATTTGTCTTGCAGTTTTTTTACCTACTCCGGGAAACTTAACCAAGAACGATTCATCTTCTCTTTCAATCGCCTGTATCACATGTGTCGGCTCACCACTTGCTAGGATGGCTAATGCACCTTTAGGACCAATACCAGATACAAGGATTAACTTTCGAAATAGCTCTCTTTGTGACAGGTTAGGAAAGCCCATTAATTGTTGGGCATCCTCTCTTACATGTAGATAGGTAAAGACTTGCGTTTCTTCCTCACTTCTTTTAAAGGCGAACGGATTAGGCGTAAACAATTGATAGCCAATTCCCTGTTGCTCTAACACAACGTATTCAGGTGTCACTCGAGTGACTTGCCCTTTTATGTAATCATACATACTTTATTTCCCACCAATCCTTCTAATCATTATAACATATCAAACAAAGAGGGCCGCCCATGTTCTTTGAGCGACCACTACATGTAAACTATTATAGCTGACTTAAATTATAGCATAAAATAGGCCAATTTGTTAAAGCTTTGTTCGTATACGGAATAAGCTGATTTATAAACTTCTGTTTACGTTCTTCCGGTAAGGCAAATGCATATAACCATTCTCTATACAATTCATTTGGATACATGATTGCTTCTTTGTATTTGGACATTATTCTTTCTAATTCTGGAAACTCATTTAAAAATAACTCAATATTGTAGTCCATTTCAGGTAGTACTCGATGAATCCATAGGATAAATTCCATTTCCTTAGGACCCAGCACTGCTAAATCAAAATCAATCATCTTATACGTATCATCTCTTACTAGAAAATTATGATGAACGACATCACCGTGTAAAAGGGTTAAATTCTTCAAGCTAAATGGTCGAATTTCACTAAGGGCAATCTCCCCATAATGTAAAAGCAATTTAGTTTGGTTATACCCAATGTACGTTTCTATAAATGGCACAATCTCTGAAACCTTGAAGTACCTAGCTTGCCATTTAGAGATCAGGTTAAAGGGATAAAGAAATGGGCTCTTTTCCCATTCTATTTTCCTTCTCGTTCCATGCATTCTTTTCAGTAACGTGTACGTCGCTAATCGATCTTTTTTATCCTTGTAGCTTACAGCACGACTATTTTCGAACCACGGCTGAATGATATACCCTTTTTGGGTGGTCGGGATAATAGGTAAGACAAATGGTTTTTTAAGTGCAGACAGTTCATCATGAATATCGCCTATCTTTGCACCCTGTTCCAGAGAAGCATAT
>NZ_JBAEAP010000409.1:0-4024 GCF_056205495.1 Psychrobacillus sp.
CCGAGCGGTTTGGTGTTAAGCCTAACTCTAATACGACATCATCTAATCCTAATAAAGGAAGAGCACTTTCACCTGGTACCGCAGTTTCAGGAAGAACATAAATACCTTCTGCATACGTTTTGGATACGAGGCGACCTTCAATACCTAGCTCTTGAAGAGAACAAATCATTCCATTAGATACTTCACCGCGTAACTTTGCTTTTTTAATTTTAATGCCACCCGGTAACACAGCTCCAGGACGTGCAACGATTACCTTTTGACCAGCGTCAACATTCGGAGCACCACAAATAATTTGAGTGATTTCATCTCCTACGTCCACCTGACAGATGTTTAGCTTATCTGCTTCTGGATGTTTTACTTTTTCCTTTACATATCCAACTACTACATTTGTCATGCCTAGAGAGCGATCAATCACTGCATCTACTTCTATTCCTGAGCGAGTAATTTTCTCACCTAAGTCTTTTGGGTCCAACCCTTGTGTGTTTACATATTCTGATAACCATTTTGTTGATACTAACATGTCATTTCCTCCTTACACTTCTGTTCGGTGGAATTGCGATAAGAAACGCACATCATTTGTATAGAAATGACGAATATCTTCCACTCCATATTTCAACATTGCAATACGCTCTGGTCCCATACCAAACGCAAAACCAGAAAGCTTTTTAGAATCATAGCCAGCCATCTCAAGAACATTAGGATGAACCATACCTGCTCCTAGGATTTCAATCCAGCCTGTTTTCTTACATACGTTACAACCACTTCCTCCACATTTGAAGCAAGAGATATCCATCTCTACAGAAGGCTCTGTGAATGGGAAGAAACTTGGACGCAGTCGAATTTCACGATCTTCTCCGAACATTTTCTTCGCGAATAAAGATAAAGTACCTTTTAAATCACTCATACGAATATTTTCACCGATGACTAAACCTTCGATTTGAGTAAATTGATGAGAATGGGTAGCATCATCATTATCACGACGATATACCTTACCAGGACAAATGATCTTAATTGGTTGCCCTTCTTTTGCTTCCATCGTGCGTGCTTGAACTGGAGAGGTATGCGTACGCAATAGAATATCCTCTGAAATATAGAAGGAATCCTGCATATCACGAGCTGGATGTCCTTTAGGTAAATTCAACGCTTCAAAATTGTAGTAATCCTTTTCTACCTCAGGACCCTCGGCAATTTCATAACCCATGCTTAAAAATAGATCTTCAATTTCCTCCACTACACGTGTGAGTGGATGATGATTTCCTGTTTTCACTGGTCTTCCCGGTAATGTTACATCGATAGACTCTTTTGCAAGCTGTTCTTGAATCGCTTGTTCTTGAAGTAATGTCATACGTGCTTCTAAAACGGCAGTTACTTCTTCACGCACGACATTGACAAGTGCTCCCATTTTTGGACGTTCCTCAGCTGGGAGTTTACCCATACCCTTTAATAAATCTGTAATCGGTCCTTTTTTTCCTAAATACGCTACTCTCACATCATTTAATTCTTTTGTGTTTTGTGAAGCTTCAATTTTTTGTAATGCTTCTTCTTTTAACTGTTGAAGTTGTGCTTCCATTTGAAAAATCCCTCCTAATTGACAAAATAAAAAATCCCCGCCCCTATAAAAGGGACGAGGACTAATTTCGCGGTACCACCCTGATTATTGCACAACTATACGTGCAATCACTCAATTCGAATAACGGCTCTACACCGGCACACCTTTACAGTAAATACTGGTCCCGGTGGCAGCTAACGGGGTGAACTTCTATATGAATTCTCCATTTACGCTTCCAGTCAAGGCGCAAAATCCCTACATTCGAATAATCATATATACTTTTCCCGATGACAGCTTTTCTTATTTATCAAATTATTATCTATTATACGGACTTTTAAACATTTCATCAAGGGTATTTATCTCAACGTAAGACCATAAAGAAGAATTCCTGTTGCGACTGCAACATTTAAAGATTCCGCCTGGCCCAATAAAGGAACAATAATATTTTGGTCCGTTTGTTCTAAAAGACTTGCTTGTATACCGCTACCTTCGTTTCCTACTATTAATGCAAACGCATCACTTTTCTCTACCTCATGAAACGGGGTTGAATTTTCAAATGCCGTTCCATATACTTTTACATTTTTCTCTTTTAGCTGTTCGACCCAATAGCTTAAGTCACCTTTTAAAACAGGTATATGGAAATGAGAGCCTTGAGCAGAACGAAGCGTTTTAGAATTATACGCATCAGCTGATCCCTTTCCAAGAATAACAGCGTCTATCCCCGCTGCATCAGCCGTACGAATCATCGTTCCAATATTCCCTGGGTCTTGAACCGCATCAATTAATAAAAATTTACTCCAATTTTCTTGTTCATCTGCTTGAGCCGCACTTTGTTTACAATGTGCAAAAATGCCTTGTGTATGCTCTGTTTCAGCAAGCTCTTTTTTAATAACATCATTAATTTCAACTATTTCTAGATTGTCTACGTCCCAACTGGCAGGAATTTCACTTGTATCACTTAACATGATAGTTAAGACAAGTTCTTTTTGTTTGATTGCTTCTTCTACTAAATGATAGCCTTCAATGATAAATTCACCAGTTTTATCTCTTTCTTTTCGAACACTGAGTAATTTTTTCCAATGCTTCACTAAAGAGTTTTGAGGAGATTCGATTCGTTTCATATTGTGTACCGCCTTTTTCTAAAATGCTGCAAAACAAATAGTTTAGCATCTTTTCTTTGTAGAAGATTATACCATGTTCCTCGATTAGTTCATATGTTCATAATTATCTTCCGTCAATTCAAAAAAATTATGTATAGTTGACGAAACATGGGGAAAGATGAAGACAAGGAGTGATAAAAATGGATTTTCAAATTCGAGAAGCAATAGCAGCTAACCTAAAGGGTAATTCAGCTACTGATATTAAAGAAGTGGTAGAAGATGCGATTAACCGAGGAGAAGAACATTTACTACCTGGTCTAGGCGTAATTTTTGAAAAATGGTGGAAATCAGCTGATGAATCCAGCAAACAAGCAATGCTCAATAATGTTTCTACTGCATTTGCTCAATAAGTATTAGCTAACGGAGACCGTATACACTACGGTCTCTTTATTAATATAATTTTAGTACCATGACCAGAGCCTGGTAAACTTTGGTCCAGGGCATCATACCAGACTTTCACCTTGTCCCCAACCTCTATATCAGTTACTTTTTCGTCAAATCCAAAGGAAGAAGATTGAATAGATTTAGATATAATTTCCTCCTTTGTAAGAATTCTATCTATTCCTGGTTGCTCTTCATAAATAAAAACATGAGCATCAGATACCTCTGCTACTATACCCTCCATGATAAATCGCTCTTCCTGACTTTCTTCTTTACAACCCCATAAACTAACAACGGATATCAGTATTATAAGAAACACCAAATATCGAATCATTGTTAACCTCCCAGCATTATACATACTCTTCTATAATTTCTACAACTTCAATTTTTCCATCCACCAACATCTCGGGTAGTTCACTGATTACATTTCCTTGCCAATACGCTCTTGCCTGCTCTATTTTCTTTGCAAAAGATATACCATCTTCCTTTGGCAAAAAGCTAGCATCTCCCTCAAAGGATTTCCCAAAAACTCGAAGTTTAACAAGCTGTAAGACCTGCCGATTATAGGAATTAAATAAGTCTACCCATTTGAGTGCATCCTCTAAGCTTTTTGTAGCATATAGACAGGATAATCTAGATGGGTAATTCGGATATTCCTCTAATCTAACCATTTCTACTATCGTTTCGCGGATTGCTCTAGTCGTTTGATCCAAATATTTAAGACCAACCTCTGCATCCTCTTTAGTTAAGTTCACCCCTTCATTTGTGTATTCATTTTGAAAAATTTGAACAAAGTCTTCTCCCTTGGAATTTAATTGTTCTTTTTCAAAAAAGAAGTGATATAACGTATTTTTTTGATTCTCACTAAAATCAATTACCTGTCCTACCCTCATCTTGTTTCTTGTAACGATATGATAAACAACTAGTTCATTCT
>NZ_JBAEAP010000410.1:0-1762 GCF_056205495.1 Psychrobacillus sp.
TGCGACAGAAAATACAGTCTTCCTTATGAATGAGAAAAAGCAATTGACTAACCCACTCTTCCAGGAAGAGAACAAGATCAATTTAAGAACGAGTGATCCTAGGCTCGTTGTATTGGCTAAGGAAACAACTCTAAGTCCAGCCAATCTATCAAAAATTATGCTTTTTAGTCGCCTCCATCATTCAGTTGAGTTTACGGCACATGATTTAGAAATCTTTTTGAAGGTCAGCCGCAGGACTACCGAAAGGATACTAAAGAAGCTGTTGAACAAAGGTTATGCATCCATTGTTGGGGAAGAAATGACGTACCAGCAAGGACGCCCGCGAGCGATTTATGAATTTAATTTTCCTACCTACCAATAACTAGTCTTTTTATCATTATTCGATTATGAAACCTATAAAAAAGAAAGAAAGTTCAGCTAGACACTGAACTTTCTTTTTTTACGCTTCGGCAATCTCTCTGTTTAAAATTTCTTGCTTTTCTTCCTCTGTAATTTTAACAATAGAGAATCCTACTGCAGCATAGATAATAGATAAAATTGGCACTGTAAAGTTTAATATAGCATAGGGAGCATATTCAAAAGCCCCTACTCCTAGTGTTGCCAGTATGAACACACCACATGTATTCCAAGGGATGAACACCGAAGTCAGCGTTCCTCCATCCTCTAAAGCTCTTGATAAGTTTTTAGAGTGAAGCCCCATATTCGTATATGCTTTAGAAAACATTCTCGCTGGCACAACGATAGAGATATACTGCTCTGAACAAGTTGCATTTGTTGTAAAGCAAGCTAATATAGTAGCAGCTACCATTGAAAATGCAGTCTTTGCTAGCTTTAATATCTGATTCATAATAGATTGAAGCATGCCTGAAAATTCAAGAATTCCACCAAATGTCATCGCCACAATGGTCATCGACACGGTATACATCATAGAATCCAATCCACCACGATTAAATAGTTCATCCACCATTGTGTTACCTGTTTCAATCACAAATCCACTTTGAAGAGCGCTAACAGCTGATGCTACGTTGCCCCCTTGTACAAAAATTTGAGAAAGGAATCCTAGTAAAATACCAACTATTAAAGCTGGTATAGCTGGCACCTTTAAAGCAACCAATACAATTACTGCTAACGGGATTAACAGTAACCATGGAGATATTACAAAGCTTTGATCAAGCACACCTATTGTTTGCTGTATGCTCTCCTGATCAATACTGCTATTTTTATATTTCATTCCTAACAGACCGTAAGCTACTAACGCAATAACCGCTGCTGGTATAGTTGTATAAAACATATGTCGGATATGTACGAACAAATCTGTCCCTGTAAGACCAGCTGCAAGATTGGTAGTATCAGAAAGTGGTGACATTTTGTCTCCAAAATAAGCTCCAGAAATAACTGCACCAGCAATCATAGCAGCTGGAATCCCCATGCTTAAACCAATCCCCATACCTGCAACCCCGATAGTCCCCATCGTAGACCAGGAGCTACCAATGGCAAGAGAAACAATCATACAAATCACACAAATTGTTACTAAGAAGAAGGACGGAGTAATGATTTTTAGTCCAAAATAAATCATGGTTGCTACTACCCCTCCACCTATCCATGCCCCAATAATAAGGCCAACCAAAATAATGATGACTACAGCTGGAAGCGCAAGTTTAATCCCCTTATACATCATTTCTTCGATATCATTCCATTTAAAGCCATGCTTCCAAGCTACCAAAGCTGCTACAATTGTACCAACTATTAGCGGAATGTGAGG
>NZ_JBAEAP010000411.1:0-5923 GCF_056205495.1 Psychrobacillus sp.
AGTAACACGGGGCTTCGTGTAAAAAGTGAGGCAGCTTTGCAATTTTGGAAAAATAGATTACAGGATCTTGAAGTTCCTCATGATGAAATTTCCGAAATGTTTGGTAGAAAAACTCTATATTTTGAGGATTTTGAAGGGTCAAGGATGAGACTAGTTGTAGATGACGGCAATGGAATTCCATTTGGGGAGCCATGGATAAAGGAAGAGATAAGTGGAGACAATGCTATAGTAGGCTTAGGTCCGGTTACCCTTACTTTAAAAAATCCAGAGCCTACAAAGAAAGTTTTAGAGGAGGTATTAGGATTCACTTTAATTGGTTCTTACCGCTCTGCTATTACCGATGCACCTGATATTCAAGTGTACTCTGTAGGAAAAGGTGGCCCAGCAGGAGAAGTTCATATTGAAACAAGAGAAGATTTACCAAGAGAGAGACCAGGAAGAGGAAGTGTTCATCATGTGGCATTTCGTATTCCTAATATGGATGATTACCCTAAATGGGAAGAATTCCTTCGAGCAAAAGGCTATACAACTTCAGGCCTTGTAGATCGGCATTATTTTAAAGCAATCTACTTTAGAGAGCCTAACGGAATCTTGTTTGAGCTTTCTACAGATGAACCTGGATTTGATACAGATGAAAAGCAGGAAGTGCTAGGTGAAAAATTGGCCTTACCTCCTTTCTTAGAGCCACGACGTAAAGAAATTGAGGCAAAGTTACGTCCGTTGTCAATTAATAAATAGTTGTGTTAAGATTCATAAAAAGGAGTGTGTGATAATGGATTTTCAATATAAAGAACTTGGCAATGATGTATTTGCCTATCAAGTAATAGAAGATGGGGAAAGACTTGGTGAAATTACGTGGACCCTGCTAGGAGACGTGATGGTTATGGATCATACTTTCGTTTCAAGTAAGCTTAGAGGCCAAGGAATTGCAAAAAAACTATTAGATAACGCCGCTTCCTATGCACGAGAAAACGATTTGAAAATGGAGCCTGTTTGCTCATACGTAGTAGATGCATTTGCTAAATCTGATGAGTACGACGACTTAAAGGCATAATAAAAGGCAATCCTCTTTAACTTAGTTTAAAGTGGATTGCCTTTTATGTTTTAGTAATTAAATGGATGTGAATAGCACTAAAATACCAGTTAATGCGGATGCACCTGCCAATGTGTATAAGAAGTCTGTTTGATTAAAGATCAATTTCTTTTCCATGTTAATCTTCCTTTCTATTTGGTGTTAATAATAAAATACCCGTTTTTTGCAGAGTGAAACAGGTTTATTAAAAATAACTCAGGGAAATTGTTGATTAGTGAAACTTTTTTAATTTGTTTTCGTACAATAGCTATGTCAATTAATAATAGGGGGTAGGAAAATGATATCAAGAACAGGAGAAGTAGTATTAGGAATTATCGGAGCAGTTTTTAATGTAATTGCAATCATACTAGTTTCTTTACTTGTCATTAACGGCAGTACAGCACTTCAAGATGAGGAATTTAAAACTATCATGGAACAAGATATGCTTAATGATCCACAACTAACTGCGGAAGAAGCAGAACAAGCTTTAGGTTTTGTTGAAGTATTTGTAGACTTGTTTGGGGTTATTGGCTGGGCAGCTGTAGTTGCTTTCGTCATCAGTTTAATCTTTAACATTTTAGGAATCGTATTTGTTTCTAAAAACAAAAAACCAAAGCTAGCAGGTATTATGTTTATATTAGGTGGAATTTTTGCAGGAATTATTTCCTTAACATCTATCATTTTATACGTAGCTGCAATTATGTGTTTTGTTCGAAAGCCACCAGTTAAATTTGAAGATGAATATACTACTGAAACAACATATTAAAAAACACCGGCCTAATAAGCCGGTGTTTTTAATGGAAATAAATATTTTGCTGTAGACAATGGATGGCCTTCGAAGTATTCATCAAACTCCTCGAGACATTCAAAACCAAAGTGTTCATAAAAAATACGAGCAGGTTCATTTTTACTTTCTACATAAACAAATAATTGTTTTCCGACGGACATATGGTTAACGCCAGCCTCTAATAGCTTCCTGCCGTAACCCATTTTTTGAAACTCTGGGAGTACGTAGATCGCTGTAAGCTCGGCATCACCATCTTCGTCTACATAAGTAAAGTTAGCAAAGCCTACAGCTTCACCTTTATATTCAGCAATTAAAAAAATTGTTTTTTCTATACGCTTGGCTATCATCATCGGAGAATAAGCTTTTTCTAAAAATATTTTCTGAATGTTTTCTGGTATTATATCTTTATAAGTATCATTCCAACTGACCTGTGCGATCTGTTGTATAGTAGGAATATCTTTTAACGTAGTCGCCCTTATCATTTGAAACACCTCTTTTAGCTTTTTGTAAGCATAACAAAATTTCTATCAATCTTCTATAAGTAATAAGAAAAAAATTGAAAATAAACATTTTTACATAGGAGGCAAACATGTCCTGGGAGTTAAAGAAATTTAGTGAGTTAGATACTCATGCTCTTTATGAAATACTAAAACTTCGTGTAGAGGTTTTTGTTGTTGAGCAAAACTGTCCATATCCAGAACTAGACGACTGTGATCAACAAGCTCTTCATTTTTATCTTAAAGAAAATAACGAAATTCTTGCTTATTGCCGTATTCTACCTGCAGGTCTCAAGTATGATGATTGCTCTATTGGAAGGGTAATTGTTAGGGAACAGGCAAGAGGAAAAGGTTACGCGCGGGTGCTTATGCAAAAAGCTATAAACATAATTGAAACTTCTTGGAAAGTTCCGAGTATAAAGCTGTGCGCTCAAAGTCACTTACAACATTTTTATCAATCCGTCGGCTTCCAAACAATTAGTGATGAATTTGATGAGGATGGTATACCTCATGTATATATGATTAGGTCAAAAAATTAATAAGTGTTATATTATCCTTATTAGGGTATACAAATCTTATAAATATATAGGAGGTAATAAATATGGCGAAAAATAGATCACTCTTATTGGCGGGACTTGCAGCTGGGGCTTATGCCTATTTCAGGAAAAAAGAAAATCGTGATAAGGCAATGGAAGCATTTAATAACACGAAAGATAAAGTAAATTCTTTCATGGAAGCTCAAAAGCAAGGCATGAATGAGGAAGAAACAGGAAATCCTAATCCTTATCATGAAGAAGATAATAATATGGTGAATGAGGGAGCTATGACAAGCGTCCAGTATTACAATGAGGAAGAAGCGGAAGCTACTCCAAACTCAGTTTCTGACAAGGATATAAAAACAGAAGATAAATAAACTTTGAAAAAAAGGTGCCTAATAGGTACCTTTTTTATTTTACATATATAGATATTACTGTATAATTTCTAAAAAATACCTTTAAAATTTATATGGTGAATAATGGTACTTAGGTTCTATCTGTTTTCTTCCCAAAGGAACTTCTCATTTCTATATTGTTCCTTTGATTGAATTAGCATTTATCTATCACTGCCGCAGTTTCAAGATAGGATATTTAGGGTACGAAAAAGAGACGAGTATATTTTAAAGGAGGAAGCAAAAAAATGAAAAGGGCAATGTTAATTTATAATCCTTCTGCTGGGCGAGAAGAAGCAAAACAATTTAAAGATAGAGCAATTGAAGTATTAACGAATTTAGGTTTTGATGTGACGGTAAAAGAAACACAAAAGCAGGATGATGCGACACATTTTGCTGAAATGGCTTGTACTGAAAAAATGGATTTTTTGTTAGCCATGGGTGGAGACGGAACGATAAGCGAGGTAGTGAATGGTCTTGCTGAACGAGAAGACCGACCTTTATTCTCTTTTGTCCCCCTCGGTACAGTGAATGATTTTGCAAGGGCTCTTGGCATTCCGCTTGAACCAGACATTGCAATAGAAGCGCTTAAGATGACCAATACGGAACAAGTTGACGTAGGAAGAATCGGTGATAAATACTTTGTTAATGTAGTAGCAATAGGGGATATTGCTAGTAGTGTTGCAGATACTCCTGTGGAACAAAAAACGAGATATGGATCTGTGGCCTACTTAATGGCTGGAGCAAAGGCAATCATCTCGAATGAAGAGGTAGAGATGACAATTACCCATGATCATGGTTCATGGAAAGGGACATCTATATTAGTTTTAGTTGCCTTAACCAATTCTGTAGGTGGATTTGAGAACTTGGTTAAATCTGCTAAAATTGATGATGGGAAAATGCATGTCTTTATCATAAAACATGCAGGATTAGCGGCAATTGCTCGTATGGGAACTAAAGTAATGCTAGGAACACTAGGGAAGGATGAGGGAGTAGAGACTTTTACTACTGAGGAGCTCCGAATCGAATCGAATCGCCCATTATTTTGCAACGTAGATGGTGATCAAGGAGACTGTACTCCCCTTGATATACACATTCTTCCTAGACATTTGGAAATGCTTTTACCTAAAAAAACAGAAAGTAATTAAAAGTCTAGTTTTTTACTATAAAATGTTATAAAATGATTCTACATCCCTATTTAAAATATAGGTACAAATGGACTATAAAATTGACTGGAAAGATGAGGTACTTATGGATAATACAGAAAAAATATTCTTAGATTACTTCACAAAAGCCTATGCCAAAGAAATGGGTATTACTAATAGAGTAGAAGGTCTTGATAAATTTTTTGAATTAGAAAAGAAATTATTCTTAGATATGTATTCTTTTGAAATTGAGAGAGCAAAAAAGGTATTAAGAGAAATCATTGACTTAATTATCGCTACGAATAACAAGCAAATGATTCAAAATGTAAAGTACTATTACATACAATTGTCCGCTGTTATGGCTAGAAAGTTGTATGAGAGCCAGGTTCCGCTTGATAAGGTAATGGCCTTTAATAATGCTAGTGTGGAAATTATAGATACGAAGATGAGTGATGCGCAGTTTTTGCAGTGTGCAGATGAGCTAGTAGAATTCTTTGTTATGGTAATTACTGAGAGGAAAAAACCTTCCTTTGGGCACCAGACAGTAAATAAGGTAATTCTTTATATTAATGATGAAATTGAAACAAATCTAACAGTAGAAGATATCGCCAAACAATTTAATATTAGTACAAGTCATCTCTCTAGAATTTTTAGAGAACATACTGGAGTAACTCTGGTAGAATACTTAAATATTAGAAAGGTAGAAGAGTGTCAATATTTTCTACGGCATACAAACAAATCAATATCAGAAATCTCTAATTCATTCCACTTTTGTAATCAGAGCTATTTCACGCGTATCTTCAAAAAATACACGAGTCTTACTCCTAAGCAGTTTAGAGACCATCAAGAACATCCTAATTTTAAATATAATTTTCCAAAAGAGCCCAAAACTTATTAAAGGTTTGTCTAAGTAATATTTGAAAAATAGCTTTATAGAGGGTATACTCGATATAGTTTGAAAAATGAAGGTGAAGCGATGAAGAAGAAAATCAGTTTATTAACTATCCTTATTTTTGCAACAGTCCTACTAAGTGGCTGTTCAGGAATAGAAAACAAAGAAGGCACTTTTTACAATATATTTGTTCGACCTTTTGAGTTTTTAATTGAATTTTTTGGAGACATTTTTAACGGTAGTTATGGGATGGCAATCATTGCTATTACTATTCTTATTCGTTTAGCCTTAATGCCCCTGATGCTTAAAAATTATAAGAATCAACAAGGTATGAAAGAAAAAATGGACAAGCTCAAACCAGAGATGGATGAGATTCAAAAGAAGCTAAAAGAAACAAAATCAAAAGAAGAACAAATGGTACTACAACAAGAAATGATGGGCTTATACCGCAAGCATAATGTGAATCCATTAAACATGGGTTGCTTACCAATGTTGATTCAGATGCCAATTGTTATGGGATTATATTTTGCGATCCTATATTCAGCGGATATAAAATCACACGAATTTTTATGGTATAACTTGGGGTCACCTGACATCGCTAT
>NZ_JBAEAP010000412.1:0-1969 GCF_056205495.1 Psychrobacillus sp.
TCAAAGCTCAATGATAATGCTAACACAGGAGCGGCTACAATTTCACTATTTTTTATTACAGGTTTTTCTGAAATTCGACCAATTCCAAGGATTGCAACTTCAGGATGGTTGATAACAGGTGTAAACCATTGCCCCCCTGCAGAGCCAATATTAGAGATGGAGCATGATGCACCCTTCATCTCAGCAGGAGCTAATTTGCCATCTCGAGCTTTAGTCGCTAATGAATTAATTTCATCAGAGATTGTAAATACAGATTTACGATCTGCGTTTTTAATAACAGGTACTAACAAACCTTTGTCCGTATCCGCTGCAATCCCGATGTTGTAATAATGCTTTTGAATAACTTCGTTTGTATCATCATCATACGAAGTATTTAAAGCAGGGAACTCGCGTAAAGTGCTAACTAATGCTTTTACTACGTAAGGTAAGTAAGTTAACTTGATATTTTTTTCTGCTGCTACTTCTTTAAACTTCTTGCGATGAGCAACTAGCTCTGTTACATCAACTTCATCCATAAGCGTTACGTGTGGAGCAGTATGCTTGGAATTAACCATAGCTTTTGCAATTGCCTTACGCATTGGTGAAAGCTTCTCACGTGTTTCAGGGAAGTCTCCTTTCAAGCTAACAGGAGCAGTAGATTTTGTTTCTTGCGCTTTCTCCTGTTCAGCAGCTGGTGCTGAAGATTTAGTTTCTTCTACCGATTGGTCTCCAGAAAGGAATGCTTCAATGTCCTCTTTTAGAATTCGACCGTTTTTACCAGTACCATTTACGTCTGCAATATTCACTTCATTTTCACGAGCAAATTTACGAACGGAAGGCATCGCGATTACACGAGTGTCGCCTTTAGGTTTAACCTCTGTAGTTTCAGTCTTTTCTTTAGTAGGTGTAGAAGGTTGCTGATTTTTAGAAGCATCAACTGCTTCTTTCTCCACTTCCTTGCCATCCTCTAAAGTAGATTGTACTTGAGCTTCTGTTTTTTCTTCACCACTGTGGTCTCCTTTAAATTGAAGATCCTCATAGCCTGGTGCATCCAACTTAACTAGTACGTCGCCAACTACAGCAACTGTTCCTTCGCTTACCAACACGTCTGTTACTTTTCCTTTTACAGGTGAAGGAATTTCTACTACAGCTTTATCATTTTGTACTTCGCAAAGGATATCGTCCTCATCAACTTCGTCACCGGCCTTAACAAACCATTTAACGATTTCTCCTTCATGTATACCTTCTCCAATATCCGGTAGGCGGAATTCAAATGCCAAAGTGCTCACCCTTTCTATTGTTCGTTTCTTTTAGAAATTTAATACTTTCTTTGCTGTTTCCATTATATCTTTAGAGTTTGGTAACCAAACTGTCTCTGCTTGAGAGAATGGGAATACAGTATCTGGTGCAGCCACACGTAGAACTGGAGCCTCTAGGCTTAGAATAGCTCTCTCTGTAATTTCTGCAACAACGTTTGCTGCAATACCAGCTTGTTTTTGCGCCTCTTGTACAACAATTGCGCGGTTTGTTTTTTCTACAGAAGCAATGATTGTTTCGATATCTAATGGTTGTACAGTACGAAGATCCACAACTTCAACAGAGTGGCCTTCTTTTTCTAGTTCCTCAGCTGCTTTCAAGCTTTCTTGAACCATTGCACCATAAGTAATAATCGTTAAATCAGTACCTTCACGTTTCACGTCTGCTTTTCCAAGAGGAATAGTATACTCTTCCTCAGGAACTTCACCGCGGAAAGAACGATACAATTTCATATGTTCTAAGAAAATAACTGGATCATTATCACGAATAGCGGATATTAGTAAACCCTTTGCATCGTAAGGTGTAGATGGAATAACCACTTTCACACCAGGAGTTGAAGTCATTAAAAGCTCCAAGCTATCTGCGTGCATTTCTGGTGTATGAACTCCTCCACCAAAAGGTGAACGTATAGTTACTGGTGCATTAAAAGCACCACCTGTACGGAAACGCATAC
>NZ_JBAEAP010000413.1:0-2222 GCF_056205495.1 Psychrobacillus sp.
GGGAACCAACTAAAACAAGACGGTCAGTTGAATGCTTTAATCATTCAGGACGGGACATATTCCTATACATTTGTGGACAGTCTTAATCATTACATAATAATAGAACATGATCATAAGGCTGACATAAACAGGACTGGTACAGTCACTTATCCTAATTACGAATTAAAAATAATTAAGAGGGGGCCATTTTTTACACTCTGTCAAAATGTCATCCTAGGAACAGAACAATGGATTAAAAATGAATATATTATAGAAAAAAACGATTCCATCCTTTGTAAGACAGATGTAAGCACTACCTTCCTTTCGGTAAAGCGAGGAGAAAAGGTTTGGGTAGTTGATGACACATGTGAAGGATATATCCTTGTTAAAAATGAAAATGGGGAAATAGGATGGATTGAACGTTGAGAGATGCTTAATGACTGTTTTGTAATTTTATCCAACTACCACAATCATCCGAATTGTTGGTAGTTTTTTGAATTAATATATATTTTAATCTAGTTAGATGATATATTAATTATAAGTTTTTTGAATATTTGTTTACCATTCATTTCGGCAAAAGAAAGCAGCACTTAGTACATATAGAAATTTTTAAAAATTATACATTACGATTCCATACATAGGAGTGTTTTATAGTGAGCCAAAAATGGTTGGAGTGGGCCAAACGAATACAAGCATTATCACAATCTGGATTGGCTTTTTCAAAGGATATATACGATATCGAGCGATATGAAGAGTTAAGAGCTATAAGTGTGGAAATCTTGGCTGAGCATACGGGTTTAGAATTTCAAAAGGTAAGTGATTTATTTGCTACAGATAAGGGGTATCAAACACCAAAAGTAGACGTGCGTGGGGTAGTTTTTAAGGACAATCAAATTTTAATGGTTCGTGAAAGCCTGGACAACAAATGGTCATTACCGGGTGGTTTTTGTGATATCGGATTATCAGCAGCGGAAAATATCGTAAAGGAAATAAAAGAGGAATCTGGTTATGAAGTAAGGCCAGTAAAATTGCTTGCATTAATGGATAAGGACAAGCATCCCCATCCACCTGAGGCTTACCATTACTATAAAATTTTTATTCGTTGTGAAATTACTGGAGGGGCACCTGCTAGCGGAGTGGAGACGAATAGTGTTCAATTCTTCTCTCCTACTAATTTACCTACACTATCTACTAACAGAAATACAGAATCTCAGATTAAGACTATGTTTGAATTTCTCATTAATCCAGATAAAGAAACGATCTTAGATTAACGTATGGAGGAACATGAGCCGATGATATATGTAGTACGACACGGAGAAACAGATTTAAACAAGGAAGGTCGCTTACAAGGTAGAAACGGCCTCCCATTAAATGAAAAAGGAAAACAGCAAGCTGAATACGTAAGAAAACTATTAAAAGAAGTTCCTTTTCACTTAGTTTTTTCTTCCCCTCAGGAAAGAGCAATACAAACTGCAGAAATTGTAACGGGTAGAACAGCTACCATAGATTCTAGGCTAGATGTTTTTGATTTGGGTGGGGCAGACAGAGTGAAAAAAGAAGAAGTGAAGCTGGCAGGTTCGATACCTGATCCAACTATTTATAAGGGTGTGGAAGATATCAGTATATATGTTACACGAGTATTTGATTTCATGTTTCATCTAGAAAAGAAATACAACAAGTTTCAGGGAAATATACTCATCTCTGGGCACCGTTGTACGACAGGTTGTGTAGGTGCTTATTTTGAAGGTATACCGAAAGATAAAAATATCTTACGCTATTCCTCAAATAATTGAGATTTCAAAGTCTATACCTTTAAGGAGGAGTTACATGTTCATCGTTAATGTGGAGGGTGCAATTTATAAAGAAGGAAAGTGGCTCCTCGTGAAACGAAGTGAGCAGGAGGAACATGGTGCAGGAGGCTTGGCTCTTGTTGGTGGTCAGGTAGATCAAGAAGGGAATTCAAGTGATATTTTCGAAAGAACGCTAATTCGAGAGATTGATGAAGAGGTAGGCATTGAAGTAACAAATCTTCAATATGTGAATAGTTCAACCTTTATATCAGATACGGGAGAACCTGTTGTAGATATTGTCTTCGTTTGTGACCACTTCTTTGGGGAACCATACGCCAAATGCAAGGAAGAAGTGGACGAAGTAATATGGATGACCACGGAAGAAATCTTAAATGGGGAAGAGTTTCCAGATTATCTAAAGAGAAATATTATTCTGGCAGAGCACTAAAGGAA
>NZ_JBAEAP010000414.1:0-3456 GCF_056205495.1 Psychrobacillus sp.
CGGCTCCGTATTGGCTCATCCCTACTCCGTGCCCGTAACCAGTAGTCTCCACTATCACTTTATCATTTTGAAAAGCTATCTTGAAATCAGTAGAAGGCAAGCCAAGTAATGTTCTAACCTCTCTGCCTGTCCAACTTTTACCGTTCATTTCGATAGTCTTTACTCTATTTGAATCAGTATGTGCTATTTTCACATTGCCTACAATATTATTAGACCATTTAATCTTAAATGCGTCCGCCCACTCTTTATGAGTGAACTCAAACGTTTGTTGCACCTTCTTTGAATACTCTTCTTCTTTTTGACTTGGTACGGATACCAAATAAGGTATTGCATATCCACTATAGTTTTCGGCGCTTTCTGTTTGACCATTGCTCGTAGAAAAGAACATCGCAGTTATGAGCTGATCCTGGTAGACAATAATTTCACCTTCCGTAGAAGCGACGACTCGTTGAAGCTTGTCCTCATATTCCTTAAAGGAGTCTCCCCAGCGTTTTTTCCTTTCTTCTGGACCTACATACACTTGCTTTTGTACTGTCTTATCAATTGACTTTGATCCATAATCAGTTTCTCTTAAAACATAAGTTCTCGCAGCAATCGACTGTGCTTTTAATGCTTCTTCATGGAATGTGATTGGCATTTCTGCAGCAACTACCCCTAACACATACGTTTCAAGAGGAATTTTCTCCTTTACCCCTTTCACCTCAATTAGTATTGGACAGTCAACTTCAATTTCAGGTACGACTTCTGGTACAGCCTTTTCTTTTACTTTGTCTTTAATCATAAGAAAAGGCAAAATCATTAGACCGATGCAAAGGATTATTAAGAGAATGTATTGTTTCATAGGATTACTATATGCAGTACAAAACTATCTCATGACGGACAAGCTTCTATGCATCTCCCTAAAAGAATAGTAGTCTACAAGATGAATACCCATTTAAACGCCTTTTAAGGGGGCTAGAACCTACTTTTTATAAGTAGTTGAGGGAAAATATCTTAAAAGTATTACTCTTCTTAAAACGGCTTAAAATCCTAATAAGGGAATTAAACAGTTTTCCTTCTCCTTTATACACTTAAAAGCATTTTAGCTAATGAAAGAATAGATCACTCTTCTATTCAAAAAACAGCTCGCGAAGATACAATTTCGCGAGCTACCCGCTATTCGTTAGTGACTCCTTAAAACCAATCCTGATTTAATGTAAAAAATCCACAAAAAAAAGCACAATGCAGGAATAAATGCATTGTGCCTTTCATATGATTAAACGAGCTGAGCCGCTTTTTCGGTATTTTCTGTTCCAATACGCTCAATGTCCGCGCCTAATGCAGCTAACTTTTTATCAAAATTAACATAACCGCGATCTAAATGATAAAGCTGTGTTACTCGAGTTACGCCCTCTGCCACTAAACCTGCAATAATTAGAGCTGCAGCTGCTCGAAGATCCGTAGCCGCCACCTCTGCACCTTGTAGGTTAGATGGAGAATCCATCATCACAGAACGTCCCTCAATTTTCATATTACCATTCATACGTCTAAATTCTTCTACGTGCATAAAACGGTTTTCAAAAACTGTTTCAGTAATAATTCCTGTACCGTGAGCTGTCATCATCAATGCCATCATTTGTGATTGCATATCTGTTGGGAACCCAGGGTGCGGCATTGTTTTAACATCCACTGATTTTAAGTTTCCATTAGAGCGCACACGAAGACCTTGGCCCTCTTCTTTAATCTCAATGCCCATTTCCTGCATTTTAGAAATAAGAGCTGTCATATGTTCAGGAACAGCATTTTCAATTAATACATCGCCTTTTGTAATTGCTGCAGCAACCATAAAAGTTCCTGCTTCAATACGGTCTGGAATAATGTGATGCTCAGTGCCGTGCAATTCTTCTACACCCTCTATACGGATTGTATCTGTACCTGCACCTTTAACTTTACCGCCCATTTCATTGATAAAGTTTGCTAAATCAACAATTTCTGGTTCTTTCGCTGCGTTTTCAATAACTGTAATTCCTTCAGCTAGAGCTGCTGCAGTCATGATGTTTTCTGTCGCTCCAACACTTGGTACGTCTAGATAGATTTTAGCACCTTTTAAACGTCCAGTTGTTTTAGCTTCGACAAATCCATGTCCAAATGAAATTTCCGCACCCATTGCTTCAAAGCCTTTTAAATGCTGGTCAATTGGTCTAGAGCCAATAGCACAACCACCTGGTAAAGCAACTCGAGCAAAACCATTGCGAGCAAGAATTGGTCCCATTACAAGAATAGATGCTCTCATTTTACGCACATACTCAAATTGTGCTTCGCTTGATAATTTTTGTTGAGAGTCAATTATTACTTCGTTTAGTTCGGGGCTATATGAAATTTCTGTATTTAAACTTTTTAGTACTTCATTTATCGTCAAAACATCTGCAAGTGTTGGTACATCTTTAATTACGTTCTTACCCTTTGTCGCGAGTAGAGCTGCTGCTAATACAGGTAATACTGCATTTTTAGCACCTTCGACTCGTACGTTACCTGTTAACCTTTGGCCGCCTTTAACAACAATTTTATCCACTTAGTTCCCTCCGCGTTCATAATCCTCTTTAGCTAATATATAAAAGAAAAATATGTATGATGTTGTTTATTATTTCAAAACAATATCATCATACAACGTATTTCGACTATATACAAGCACCGAAAACCCTATTTTCATGTCCTCTTTTGGTAAATTTTCTTAGTCTATTATACGTAGTACCCAGTCTTTTCGTGTAGATATTTATAAATTACCCTACATGTTTTGTAATAAACATCTTCGACAGCATATTTCCCAGGAAATATGAGGAGATTCTACATGCTCATACAAACTTGTCCATAATTTGCATGAGCATGTAGGATCTTCTACTAAAATAAGTACTGTAACTGGTTAGACCAAGAAGTTAAATTTAAGAAAAAATTTGCTACCGTTGAACCTAACATAATGCTTGCCAAAATAAAGAAAAGCTGGGCTTGAAATACATGATTCTTTTTAATAAATTTGTCCACCATAAGAGCTTGTAAAGCATAAAACGAAATACCAATAAAAAAGATATTTGCAAGAATGGCAATTAATGCTTGCTCTGAATTTAAAAGACCCATATTTCCCCTCCACTTTAGCTAAATCTTTCTTTTTTATACTTTTAAGAAGAATGTTCATCAAATTCTTCCATGTTTTTCATTTGATTTAAATGTTAATAATACATGTACAGTCAATAAAAAAGTATATATGATCAAAAGACTAACTACCTGTTCCTTTAATCCGCTCAGAAGATTACAGTTCCAATGTAGTTAAACAAAATTCTTCTGTCGTCTAAATAAACATTTCTTTTTATACCTTATTTTATGACGAATAATCTGTATTATCCACTTGAGTTCGTAAATTATAGCAGATTTGCAAGAAAAAAAACGGACAGAAATAAATCTGCCCGTTTTATGTTTCGTCCT
>NZ_JBAEAP010000415.1:0-5830 GCF_056205495.1 Psychrobacillus sp.
GGTTTACAGCGTTAATAAAACTTATTCAAACAATTGGACGTTTGGCTCCAACTTAAGTATGTGAACAATCATTGAGTGTAACTGTCCACGGTGATGAAATAGGTGAGCCTGAGAAATATCTATTCCATTTTTTCTTGCTGAATATAATAGTCTATCGCTTGATCAAACCATTTTTGTTCATCTTCTGTAAAAGGAGAAGGTGTCATATTTTCAAGTTCTTGAAAATCAAGTTCTCCTTCTATCTTCGTATCAGCGAATTTTTGCATCAAATCCTCACTAAGAAGTGAAAAATATTCTTCTACATAGTTCTTAATCATTCGTTGTACTTTCGGGTCCTCTACGGGTTTACCATATAATTGTTTCACTTCTTTAGACACTTGATAAATCGTTTTATCTAAAGAGAAATTATCTTCTTCGGATTTCTTTTCTAACTCTTCCACGACATCCACGACATCCGTTAACATATGGCGAACCATCCATTCTTTTTGTATATGTTCAACACGCATACTGTGAATAAGGTTAAGTATTAAGTTACTATCCACTGTTCCCTCTTCCTCAATTAACCTAATTACTCTATTAATAGATTTCATTGACTGTTCGATTTGTTTTTTCTCTTTTTCTAAAGCTTGAAAATGGAGAGACAAGCTTTCGTTTAAATCAACGGTAAAGCTTGTTTTATTTAATAAATTTTTTATTTCATCCAGACTATATCCTAGGAATTTTAAACTTAGAATTTTTTGTAATATTATAATATCTTGATAATTGTAAATGCGATGCCCTGAAGAAGGATTCTTTTCTGATCGTAATAAACCAATTTCATCATAGTAATGTAAAGTAGGAATAGGTATTCCTGTTTTTTCTGAAAACTCCCCAATGGAAAACTTGTTATTGTTATTCATCAAAATTCCTCCCAACAAAAGTATAAGTTCATTATAAAACCTCAAGTAACTTGAGGTTCAAGGGATAAATTTGAAATTGATATATTGTCCCACTATTCCCGTTAATTCAACAATGCTGTACAATATCAGTTATTGCATAAGATTTTGCATATTACTAATCGTTGTAAATCCACAAAAATCTGGCGAGAACCCAAAAAGGTGGCGCAATTTTTGCATTGATAACGCATTTACATCACAATTTTTTCTAGACTTTATGAACTTAATTCCTTAAAAAACAATACCAAAGTAAAATGAGCCAGGAGAAAAATATCCTAGCTCATTTTTTAAGTCTAATTAAAATTACCTTTACCTTTACCATAGACTTTAATTTCTAAGGTGGCTTTGTCCTAGCCTCTTATTAATATTTATTATATTTTTTTCAAATGATGGATTATTCGTTTGTATATTTTGAGGAATTATAATTCAAATTATACATGTCCTTAGTTTCGTTTAAAGCATTTCTTTAGAACTTCAGTTTCTAGTGGCCAGATAGTTATTACACGATATAACCGATAGATCTCAATACATTATTAATAAAGGAATGGGAGTAAGTAAATATTTCTTCTCTTTCTGGCTCTAAATATAAGTCATGAAAGCAATTCTTCCATTCCTTAAATTGATAATCCGATAACTCTTGTTTTTTCAGCCATACTTTAGCTGCAGTTGTATCCGTAATTTTATCTCTTTCCCCTGTCATCAATAGCAACGGAACATTAGGAATAGATTCATGATATTGACTTACCGTTTTCATCTCATTTTCCAGCTCTTTATACCAGCCATGTGAAATTATTGTTCGATAATAAGGATCATCAACTAGATTTTGATAAGCGCCGTAGTTTCTAGTGAGTTCCTTGAGCTGAATATCATGGTTTATCTTTTGCTGTACGGAGATTTTAGCTAAAGTCTTCGTCCATTTAGATGGAAGCTTGTTTAACTGTAGCCATGGCGATGTCAAGATAACACCTGCATACTGGACCTCTATTTTATGTAACATTTTCATCACAAGGGTTGCTCCAAGACCATGTCCAATGATGAATATAGGAAGATCATAGGAAACTGCCACCTGTACTGCTTGTTTTATGTATTCTTTGTAAAGATCAAAAGATTCATCATGGATGGTTTTAGCTCTCACCAACTCCCCATGTCCAGGTAAATCTCCCATTACTATATGGCAATTAGAGCTTCTCAATTTTTCGATTAACCAAGCATAGCGTCTGTGATGTTCATAGGCACTATGAACAATTATTACTACTGCTTTTGCTTTTTCATCTGATTCCCATTTCCACATGTCCAACATACCTCATTTCTAAAACACTCTCCACGTACTATTTATTTCCTTCTTCCCATTTGTTTGATAGGATTAATTATATTCTAATAAAATAAAGGAGTGTGTCTATTTTGATTTATCCTTACAAAGATAGGAAACCTTCGATCGATGAATCAGTTTATATTGCTGATTATGTCACAATTACAGGGGATGTTACAATCGGACCAGAGACTACAATTTGGTTTAATACGGTAATTAGAGGGGACGTTGCCCCTACTGTGATCGGAAGTAGAGTAAGCATTCAAGATTTAAGCTGCCTACACCAAAGTCCCAATAACCCACTAATCATTGAAGATGAGGTCACTGTCGGCCATCAGGTCACTTTACATAGCTGCACAATACGTAAAGGTGCGTTAATTGGCATGGGTTCCATTATATTAGATGGCGCTGAAATAGGCGAGGGTGCTTTTATTGGAGCAGGAAGCCTCGTACCACAAGGCAAAAAAATTCCACCTAATACGCTTGCTTTTGGAAGTCCAGCAAAGGTTATACGAGAACTAAATGAGGAAGATAAAACAGATGTCCAACGAATTATTCATGAGTATGCTGAAAAAGGACAATACTATAAATCAGTAAAACCAATTTAATAATGCTTAAGAAACTAAAGCATTCTTATATTTTATATAATTAATACCCATTAATCCATTAAGAGTAAACGAACCCAATTATTAATCTCCTTTAAATACACTTAAATCTCAGATAATCTGTATAAAAGTATAAAAAGAACAGAAGGTATTAAGAGATCATTCTCTTAATACCTTCTGTTTTTATAAGAGGCATTCTGTAAAAGAAGTCTCTATTTTATAGACCAGCCTTTTGCTTTAATAGCTCTGCTTTGTCTGTTCTTTCCCATGGTGCATCAATATCTGTACGTCCAAAATGTCCGTAAGCAGCAGTTTGCTTGTAGATTGGGCGACGAAGGTCTAACATTTTAATAATGCCAGCTGGGCGAAGGTCAAATAGCTCACGGATATAAGTTACCAAATCTGCTTCGGAAACTTTACCTGTTTCAAAAGTATCAATAGCAATTGATACAGGCTGTGCTACACCGATCGCATAAGCAAGCTGTACCTCACAACGATCAGCAAGACCAGCAGCAACAATATTCTTTGCCACATAACGAGCTGCATAAGCTGCAGAACGGTCTACTTTTGTTGGATCCTTACCAGAGAAAGCTCCTCCTCCGTGACGAGCATACCCACCGTAAGTATCTACGATAATTTTACGACCTGTCAAACCTGCATCCCCTTGTGGACCACCGATAACAAAGCGACCAGTCGGGTTGATAAAGTATTTTGTTTCGTCTGTTATTAAATTAGTAGGAACTACAGGTTTAATAACATGCTCTTTTAAATCTTTTTGAATTTGTTCTAACGTTACTTCTGGATGATGCTGTGTGGAAATAACAATCGTATCAATATGAACTGGATTGTTATTTTCGTCATATTCTACTGTTACTTGTGTTTTACCATCTGGTCGTAAGTAATCTAATGTTTCATCTTTACGAACCTCAGCTAATCGGCGAGCTAGTTTGTGGGCTAGGCTAATTGGAAGTGGCATAAGCTCTGGTGTTTCATTACAAGCATAGCCAAACATTAAACCTTGGTCCCCAGCTCCGATTGCTTCAATATCAGAATCAGACATTGAACCCTCTCGAGCTTCTAGTGCTTGGTCAACTCCCATAGCGATATCAACCGATTGCTCATCGATAGCTGTAAGAACTGCTGACGTTTCTGAGTCAAAACCATATTTAGCTCGCGTATATCCAATTTCTTGAATAGTAGCTCGCACTACTTTTGGAATGTCTACATAAGTAGAGGTTGTGATTTCTCCAGCAACTAAAACCAAACCTGTAGTAACTGTTGTTTCACAGGCTACACGAGCGTTTGGATCTTCCGTTAAAATCGCATCTAAGATAGCATCTGATATTTGGTCACAAATTTTATCTGGATGACCTTCTGTTACTGATTCCGATGTAAATAATCGTCTTTGTGTCAAAAAAATTCCCTCCTATGTCCTGCGAGATTTCTCTCAGGAATTGATACGGTACTCATTCCCATGTCAAGCCTATAGTAAACTTGAAGCCGTTTCGGACTTGGCACACAAGGATTTAGGGCGATGTAATATAAAAAACCCTCTCACTCACGTAGTTACATGAGGAAAGGGATTAATATCATAAACACCTTTCACTCTTATCAATCAAGGAATTTCACCTTGTATCAGGTTTGGCACCTTTGTAACGTAAGTACAATTACAGGTTGCCGGGTTTCATAGGGCCTGAACCCCTCCACACGCTCGGAATAAGAGTATCCGTTCAATTCACCATCATACGTATATTAGCAAAATAAGTCAACAGGAAAATTTGTTATTTATTCACAATTTCAAAAAAAAATCATTTTTTGAGCTTTAATTAGTGTAGACTATTTAGTTTAATGTGTTATACTATTTCACATATCAACGAAAAATCCTCTTTATGATGTTTCCGTGAAGAGCTAAAAACTTTAATAAAGGATGGTAATACTATATGAATTCAATCGATACTGTGAGCGAACTGAACGAATTGTTAGCTGGTAATAATATTAGCCTGCAATTATCAGTACCACAATTAGTGGAAAAAGCTACGTCAAGAGGAGAAGCAGTACTAACTTCCACTGGAGCTGTTAAAGCAGAGACGGGCAAATATACAGGACGTTCTCCAAAAGACAAGTATATAGTTGAGGAACCTATCTCAAAAGACAAAATCGATTGGGGATCTGTAAACCAACCTATCTCATCTTCGCACTTTGAAGCATTATATTCAAAAGTTATGAACTATTTAAAGGAAAAAAATGAACTATTCGTCTTTAAAGGATACGCGGGTGCAGATAAGGATTCACGTTTAAGCATTCAAGTAATTAACGAATATGCATGGCATAACCTGTTTGCTCATCAATTATTCATTCGTCCTTCTGAAGAGGAGTTAATATCTCATAAAGCAGACTTCACTGTAATTAGTGCACCAAACTTCAAAGCAAATCCTGCTGTTGACGGAACTAATTCAGAAACATTTATCATTGTATCCATGGAAAAACGCATCGTTTTAATCGGTGGTACGGAATACGCTGGAGAAATGAAAAAGTCTATATTCTCTATCATGAACTATTTATTGCCTGAACAAAATATTTTGCCAATGCACTGCTCTGCTAACGTTGGAGAAAAAGGCGATGTAACATTATTCTTCGGTCTATCAGGTACTGGAAAAACTACATTATCTGCTGATGCTGGAAGAAAGCTAATCGGTGATGATGAGCACGGCTGGTCTGATAATGGCGTATTTAATATCGAAGGCGGCTGCTATGCAAAATGTATCGATCTAACAAGAGAAAATGAACCACAAATTTTTGACGCTATCAAATTTGGTACTGTTTTAGAAAACGTAGTTGTAGACCCTACTACTCGTACTGCTGATTATACAGATAGCTCTTTAACTGAAAATACTCGTGCAGCTTATCCAATTCAATATATAGATAATATTGTTGATCCATCTGTTGCTGGTCACCCAAATACAATCATCTTCTTAACTGCA
>NZ_JBAEAP010000416.1:0-3794 GCF_056205495.1 Psychrobacillus sp.
ATTTGGATTGATGGATCATCTTGCACTTGAGAGAAGTAGCTATGAATATCCGCTGTTGTTGTACCTACCGCTTGGCGAACATAGTTAATAGTTCCTTCATGCGCTTCTTTAACTGCATTTACAATTGTTTGGTCTACATCAGATGCATCCTTAGCAATTGTACGAACTTCTGCTTTGGAAGAAGCAACTTTCCAGCCTTTGCCGTCTTTTTCAAGCGTTAAATCAATTACACCTAAATGACTACCAAACTTACCAGGCATTACAACTGGTACGCCATTCATCGTTCCCTTGTCGATATCAACATTAGTTAGGGAAGCATCCACTTTACCTGGGAACACTTGGTGCGCGTGACCTGTGATAATTGCATTTACATCCTTAACTTTAGTTAATAAATAAGTTACATCCTCTTCGCCCACCTCATGTGTTGCATCACCCATACCTGAGTGAGAAAGAACAACTACTACATCTGCTCCTGCTTTTTTCATTTCAGGAACAACTTTTTCGATAGCTTGAACTGAATCATCCACTGTCACTTTTCCTGTTAAATGAGATTTATCCCATTTTAAGATTTGTGGAGGTACAATACCAGTTACCCCTACTTTTACAGTTGTTTTATTTCCAGCTGCATCAACCACTTCTTTGTCGATTAATACGTATGGTGTATAAGCTAGCTTACCAGAAGCTGCATTACGAACGTTTGCATTTACATAAGGGAAGTCTGCGTCATCCATTACCTCGTCTAAGAAATCAAGACCGTAGTTAAACTCGTGATTACCGAAAGTTGCTCCATCATAGTCTAAAAGCTCCATCGCTGTAATAGAAGGATGCTCTTCTCCATCCACTAGCTTGTCCACTGAAGATTTATAAGAGCCTAGAGGAGTCCCTTGGATAGAATCTCCGTTATCAAATAGCAATGAATTACTATTTTCAGTACGTGCATTTTTAATTAATGTAGCTGTTTTAGCAAGACCTAAGCTGTTAGAAGCAGTGTCCTTATAATAGTCATAGTTTACGATATTAGTATGAATATCAGAAGTTCCTAAGATACGTAAAGAAACAGTTCCTTTATCTCCAACCTCGTCACCAAACTTTTGATTATATAAATCTTTTAAAAATTGTTTCAATCCAGGGAATGCATTAGAAGCAGGAACCTTATCAATTAATGGGTAAACTTTAAGAAGAGCAGCCTTAGCTTCCTCTTTCTTACCTGCTTGCATTAATTTATCCGCTTCCACTATACCCATGAAAATAGTTACTGGAATCTGTAACTCGTCACGTTTAGCGTTAGCTGGATCTTTATATTCTTTTAATAATAAATCACGTGCCGCTTTACCAGAAAAACGATACATAATAGAAGTTCTAGATTTTAACTGAGCAGATAGTGCATGATAAGACTTTTCAACTTGGAATACATTTCGAGAAGCTTCTGCCTCTTCAATATCCTCCATGATTGGATTTAAGTATTTATCTGCATAATTATAAGCATCAATATAAGGGATAATTCCTTTTGTTACTTTTTCATTGTACATAGCATCTAATTCTTTTAACATAGTAGCTTTATTTTTAGCGTTGGATTTAGCAATAGCAGCTTTCGCTTTCGCATAACTTGCTTTCGCCTTGTTTAAAGCGGGATATAATTCTTTAGAAGTAGCAATTTTACCTTTTTGAGCTGGCACAACGTAAGCATACGCTGCATTTTTCATGTCCATACGAGCTTGGTCTACAATTTGTTGTGTCGAACTACTCGCAAATGTCACATTTGCTGAAGCAAACAATGAAGTCGCAAGTGCAGCAGCAACTACCGATTTTTTAATAGAATCTCTTTTCACAATCCCACTCCTGTTTCTAATTATCATCATACTAATCTAATTATTTTATCTTTTTGCAAAAGATAAAATAATTGGGCTCCATACTAAAGATAATCAATTATCCTCACCAAAACAATACACTCCTTATTAAGACTACTTAAAATCTATCAAAGTACATAAAATTTATCCAAAAATATAGGAAAGAAACACACAAAAATACTAATAAACAGTGTTATTATTACAGGTGCCTAAAATATTACAGGTGCCTGGCACCTGTAATATAGCGCTTTGTTTTCTATCAACTTTCTATAGAAAAAAGCCCTGCCCAGCAAGATTGCTGAACAGGGCTAATATAGTTTCATTATATTTAGCAAGAAAGCTACCATCTTCTAGAGATTATATAGACATTCCGGCAAAAGTATGCGTGTTTAGAAATAGTTAGGTTTAATCAGCCTTTTTCATTTCTGAGTCATACTTTTCATTTATCCATTTTTTTAAGCCTGGGAATACATTAGACTCTGGCATTTTATTAATTAGAGGTCCGACAGTTTGAAGGACTTCTTTTGCTTCTGCTTTTTTACCTTCTTGCACTAACTTATCTGCTTTGACTACTTGCATAAAGATAGTTACAGGAACTTGTAATTCGTCACGTTTCGCATTAGCTGGATCCTTGTATTCTTTTAACAATAGATCACGTGCAGCTTTACCTGAAAAGCGATACATGATTGCAGTTCTAGTTTTTAGCTGTGCTGATAATTCATGGTAAGATTTTTCGATTTGGAATACGTTACGTGAAGCTTCTGCTTCTGCAATATCCTCCATAATTGGATTTAGGTATTTGTCTGCATAATTGTAAGCATCAATATATGGAACAATACCTCCAGTTACTTTTTCTTCATACATTGCATCAAGCTCTTTCAAGATTTTCGCTTTGTTTTTGTCATTAGACTTAGATACTTGAGCCTTTGCTTTATTATAGCTTGCTTTCGCTTTGTTTAAAGCTGGGTATAACTCCTGGCTTGTAGCAACTTTACCTTTTTGTGCAGGTACCACATAAGCATATGCCGCATTCTTCATGTCAATACGAGCTTGATCTACCACTTGTTGAGTCGAACTACTAGCAAAAGTTACATTTGCAGAAGCAAATAATGACGTGGCAAGCACAGTAGCAGCTACTGTTTTTTTAATAGAATTCTTTTTCATAAATCCACTTCCTTTTCTTTTTTGGAGCTATTTAATTATTTTAAAATAATAATAAGCTCTTAACTTTACCATAAAGAAATAATCTATGCAAAACAAGAAATTCACTCTAAAATCGAGAAAAATCAATCTTTTTACTTAGCACACCCTATCATTTTTGGTTACAAATACATAACAAACCATATATTCCAAAAATAGAAGAATATTATTTCAATAATATTATCCATCTACTACTACAAGCTCCTAGTAGTCTAATTTATTACAGGTGCCTGGCACCTGTAATAAATCAGACTGTAATAATACTTCTATAACATTTCCCACTAAAACCATAGAAAAACCCCTTGCTCTACTAAGACCGGAGCAAGGGGCTTCCATTCATAATCTTTATCCTACTATATTTCAGGTGCCAGGCACTTGTAATACCAGACACTTGTAATATACTCATCGGCGCTATATTTCAGACACCAGGCACTTGTAACACAACAACACAACACCCCACACCTCTAGTTTTTCGCCAGGCTTCCCGTTACGCTTACTCTTGGTTGGGTAAGTAGGCTGACGATTATTAAAGTGAGGACGGCCATTGGCAATGCGAATAATACGCTATTTAGCTCAAATGGCTTACTCAAGACTACTTCCCATAAAATTGTACTTACTCCTCCTACGACCATGGAGCTCAACACCCCTGGTTTAGTCGCGCGCTTCCATAAGATCGTCGCAAGCAGTGCAGGGGTTACAGCTGCTCCGTACATGGTGTACGAATACATTTGAATGGCCAGTACGGAT
>NZ_JBAEAP010000417.1:0-8170 GCF_056205495.1 Psychrobacillus sp.
ATGCTTGTTGCGCCATGCTTATTAATAATGATTTCGTTATTTTGATTTAAATCAATTATACCCTTTAAAAATTCTGTGTTCGGTAGAAGACCAATTTGTACGAAAACCCCTTGTAGCTCGATATGCTCTTCTTTACCAGACACAACATCCAAATAAGTTAACCCATTCACTTTATCTGTACCTGTAATTTCTTGTGTTAAGGCATTTGTTAAAACCGTTACATTAGATAGACTATGTAAACGCTCTTGTAATACTGTATCAGCCTTTAGCTCTGCATTCCGTTGTAATAGGTAAACATGATTCACAATTCCCGCTAAGTCAATTGCTGCTTCAACTCCAGAGTTTCCACCGCCAACTACTGCCACATCTTTCCCTTTGAAGGTAGGACCATCACAATGCGGACAATATGCTACGCCTTTATTTTTAAATTTTTGCTCGCCCGGTACACCTAATTGACGGTAGCGTGCCCCTGTTGAAAGAATAACTGTTTTTCCTTTTAATACTGCACCATTTTCTAATGTTACTTCTACCATCTCGTTACGAGCAATACTTGTAACTCGTTGGGATTTCATAATATCTACATTGTAATCCGCTACATGTGCCTCTAAGCTAGAAACAAATTGTGGGCCTTCTGTAGCTCTTGTACCAATAATGTTTTCAATAGCCAATGTGTCATTTACTTG
Organism: Psychrobacillus sp.; assembly: GCF_056205495.1. NCBI lineage: Bacteria > Bacillati > Bacillota > Bacilli > Caryophanales > Bacillaceae > Psychrobacillus > Psychrobacillus sp. The sequence continues at coordinate 684 of NZ_JBAEAP010000417.1, forward strand.
CCCACCAAAGCGCTCTGCTACAATACCTGTACGAATACCTTTACGAGCAGAGTAGATTGCTGCAGAGGCACCTGCGGGACCACCACCAACTACTAATACATCGAACGGCTCAACGTCCCCAAATTCAGACCCGTCTGACACTTCTCCAAGCTTGTTTAATATATCTTCAAGCTCCATACGCCCCCCACCAAAGTTCTCGCCGTTCATATAAACAGTGGGTACAGCCATAATGTCACGCTCTTTAATTTCGTCTTGGAACGTGCCACCCTCTACCATTGTGTTAGATATATTTGGATTTAACACAGACATAATATTCAAGGCTTGCACAACGTCTGGACAATTGTGACAAGTCAGGCTCACGTAGGTTTCAAATTTCATAGGTTTCTTGATTGCTTGAATGCGTTTAATCACTGACTCGTCTACCTTTGGAGCACGACCAGAAACCTGTAATAAGGCTAGTACTAATGATGTAAATTCATGGCCAAGTGGTAAGCCTGCGAATGTTACACCTGACTCCTCCCCCACCTTATTAATGCTAAAGCTAGGAGTACGCTCTAGTAATGCATGTTGTACAGTAATTAGCGGAGACATATTTTCTAACTCTGTTACAAGATCAAGCATATCATTGGATACCTTATCATCGCTTACGCTTACTTTGATAACTATCTCACCTTCTAATAATGCTAAATACTGTTGTAACTGAGCTTTCAAGTTTGCATCTAATAGCATAAACTTCGCTGTCGCTGACATGTAGAATTATTATAGTCAGAAAATTCTATAACTATCATTAAATAATAAATCTATATGTTATCCTCAACGAGCAGCCCCTCACCTCTATTCATAATTTTTTAATATGCTTATTTCTTTTTTCTTTGTAATCCTAATAAAAAATAGCGACAAGGCTGTCTGAAAATAATTTCATAACAGGCACTTGCCGCTTAAATCTCGCTCTAGTTTATATAGCTTAGGAACTTAGATTTTACCAACTAGGTCTAAGCTTGGAGTTAAAGTTTCGCCGCCTTCTTGCCATTTAGCTGGGCAAACTTCGCCTGGATTGTTGCGAACATATTGAGCTGCTTTTATTTTGTTTACTAACGTAGATGCATCACGACCGATACCACCAGCGTTAATTTCGTAAGCTTGTACAATACCTTCTGGGTCAAGGATGAAAGTACCACGCTCTGCTAAGCCATCTTCTTCATTTAATACATCGAATGCTTTAGAAATTGTGTGGGATGGATCACCAATCATTATGTATTCGATCTTGCCGATAGTATCGGAAGTATCATGCCAAGCTTTATGTGTGAAGTGAGTGTCTGTCGATACAGAGTAAACTTCAACTCCTAAAGATTTTAATGTTGCATATTCATTTTGTAAGTCTTCTAGCTCTGTAGGACATACGAAAGTGAAATCTGCAGGATAGAAGCATACTACCGACCATTTACCTTTGAAGTTTTCAGAAGATACGTCGATAAATTCACCTTGTTGAAATGCTTTTGCAGTGAATGGTGCAATTTCTTTACCTATTAATGCCATGATTTATAGCCTCCTATGTATTATTTATTATTTCTCATAAGTATTAAAATTATCTTATAATAATTCTAATGTATAGTTTTATTATTCTATACATTTAGTTCTCAGTCAACCATTAAGGTATGAAAATGAATTACTAACATTTACTACTAATAGAATATGAGTAGTATTATTATTTTTTTAAAAAAAGTAAAGGTCCTATTAAGATAGACTTACAATCCGGATAGAATCCATTTCCAAAAAAACGAATGAATCGAATTAGGATTCTTTCCACGGAGCATACGAATTAAAGTACCAAAGCACATATTTTGCAAGTTGTTCTCTCCAATAATCCAGTGGGATATCAAGAAGAGATTAACGTAATTGTTAGGGAACCAATGGTAATGAATTTAATTCAGAAAGGTGAGACATACTTTGTTGGATACACGATAAAAAGAAATGGTTTAATTTTTCTCAGTGACATTGAAACTATTGAGGATCACAAATAAGCTTAGTTATTCAACTAACGTGTGCGTTAGTAAAAAACAATATCAAAGTAAAAAGAGCCAGGAGAAAATATCCTAGCTCATTTTTAAAGTGTATTTTAAATCAACCTGTACCTTTAACATAGCCTTATTTTAAAAGGAATTTCATACTTACTATATTCTAAATGGCCAACGTCCGTATCTATAAGAAGAGCTATACACCTCTTTTATTTCCCCAGATGAGTGTATGTAACTGAGGCAGCACTTTAACGTTCTTTAATTCTTCATCCATCATCACTTGATCGATTAGCATTTCATATTTCTTTAATAAATGGCTAACTAAATGCATATTATCCTTTGAAGTAATATCATCATTTCCTACCTGTAGATAAAAAGGAATAGTTGGGTATCGGAGATGAACGTCTTTAGCATAGGTATAATCCTCCTGATTGAATAGGACGACTTTAAGAGATATATGCTGGTTGTTTCTTCTATCTCTCAGTTTCTTCAACATACTAGTAAGCACAGAAAAATCTGTCGTCATACCAGAGCTAGGAGGCTTCGGAGAAATTGTCAGTTCATCTATTTCATACAACCAATCTTGCCATTTACTTCCCTGGGTTTCAACGCCAATCTTAATATTATTCTCTTTTAAAATGGCAACAAGAGCTCCCAGATGACGAAGAAGTGCCGGATTTCCTCCTGATATCGTGACGAATGAAAAACCGTTGCCTCCATGGTGTTTCAACTCAGACCAGATCTCTTCTGCTGTCATTTGTACGATAAGATGCTTGCCACTGCCATCCCATGTAAAGGATGAGTCGCACCAGGAACAGGAATAATCACAGCCGGCAGTGCGTACAAACATAGTCTTCTGGCCAACTACCATTCCTTCACCTTGAATTGTAGGACCAAAAATCTCTATCACAGGTACTTTACTCAACCTCCATCCATTCCCTTCTCGCCTCAGCATAGCTTGTAGGAGTTTCATACAGCTTGATAAACTCCATACGTGTCCCATTAAACCGTTGTTCCTCAAGTAAGGCTTCCGTCAACTTCTCATAAATCCAAACGACGATATTTTCTGCAGTGGTGTTCATCGGTGGTAGTGTTTCATTTATATAATGATGATCCAAATAAATTTCTATTTTCTGTTTCCAAATCTCCTTGATGTCTCCAAAATCAACCACAATGCCCCGTTTATCCGTATAGCCACTTAAACCTAGTACAGCGCGATACGTATGACCATGTAGATTTTTACATTTACCCTCATAGTTATGCAAATGATGAGCAGCATCAAAAGTAAATTCTTTGCTAACAAGAACACGTTTTGAATGGTATTTCAGCTGACTACTTTGAATATCTTCCTCGATTATTTGTAGCTTATCAACTATTCTAAAATTAGACATGCGTTAAAATTCCTCCTTAAAAATGGTCCCGACATTTCTCCAGAGAGGCCTTAACAATCATTCTAATAAAACATATGCATTAAACATAAAAAAGCCACGTCCTATATGGACATGGCGAATTGTCATGTTTCCATAGTTTTTTATAGAGGGTATTAGCTATGAACCTCTCCCGTTTAATTCCGGGCATTCTTTTATAAGAATATATTATATAAAATGGTAAGAAATTTCAAATATACTTTTTTGTACCTTGTCAATAATACTGTTAAAGTTCCTCTGATACGTTAAACTCCATTACATTTCTTTTATTTTTTTCCGCTTTGAACATATATCTTATACCTTTTCCAGCTAATGCTTCCTCCTTATATCTTGGCAAAACATGAAAATGCGCATGATTTATATGCTGCCCTGCCACTTCTCCACAATTCCAGCCTAAATTATAGCCACTTGGCTCATAAAGCTCATCTAAATATTGCTTCACTTTCTGTAGAAGCTCATAAGTAGCATTCCATTCCTCTTTCGTTAAATCGAAAGCTGTCTCTCTATGTATTTTTGGCACAATAATACCAGCTCCCTCAAGCTGTACACCTTTCTCACGAGCCTCGTCAAGTTGTAAAAACATACAATACTCATTACTTAATATAACGTTTTGTGAGGGCACTAACTCTAAATGACACAGCAAACATTGCTCCATAATAGCAGAACTCCTTTCTTTTTATATTCTACCTGCAGCTATTACACTCATCCTGTACGCCAGTAGATGTTATTCTCGAACTTATGTCTCTCGCTACTTCTTTTGAATAAAAGAAATAATGTTAATATATATTGATGTCATTTCTTGAGGGGTTTTGTCTAAATCATTTTGCACCCATTGCTCGATTAACCCTAAAAATGCAGATGTGATAAACGATAAAAAATATTCCATTGGAACTTTTAATTTGGCATTAATGCTATCATTTCTCTCTAAATTAACACGTACTTTTTCTGAAAAGGCAGCTCTAAATCGAAGATGAAATCCTGCTCTGCCATGATTGCTTAAGAATATTTTTAATAAAGGCGAATGCATTTTAATAGAACTGAATAATGTGGCAGCTAGTTGTTCTTGTTCTTTTTCAAATGTATGTGTAGGTGAATAATTCGATTGTAATTCATCAATATGGTTCCCTAGATCTGCAAATAACTGCTGTTCTATTTGATCCAGTAAATCGAATTTATCCTTATAGTGCAAATAAAATGTCCCTCGGTTAACTTTTGCATGTTTCGTAATATCCCCTATTGTAATTATTTCAAACGACTTACTATCTAAAATCTGCATAAATGACTTCTGAATAAGTTGTTTCGTTTTACGATTCTTCTCTTCATAAATATTCATATAAATCACCTTTCCACCAAAACTCAACATCTTGTTCACTTTTGTTCATTGCTTTTACTTTCATAAAAATTATAAGATAAACGCATACTAAAGCACACTAATAAACAACATGTTGAAAATTAGAAAGGACGAAATCGATTGAGACTATTTAAAGAAAAATTAGCATGGGCTGCACCCATCGCTGTTATATTAATAATTGCGCTATTCTCCTTAAACTTATTTGCTCAAGGAGATCCACAAGTAAAAAATCTACCCGTTGCACTGATTACAAGTGATGAGGGCGAACACGTTGACGTTGTGAAGGCAGCAGCTGAACAAATGAGTAAAGGGATGGATGGCAAAGAGCCAACGATTGCTTTTACTAATGAAAAAGAAGCAGATATTGAAAAATTATTTGCGAATAAACAATATTATGCAGCTTTAGTTATTCCTGAAGGTTTTAATGAATCCGTACAAAATGCCATGGTAAACAACACATCAGCAACATTAAAAGTATATATTAACCAAGGCTTTAACATGACAGGCGCAAACTTTGCGAAAACTGCTTTAAATGGTTTAATTACTCAAATTAGTAACCAATATTCAACAAACTTCGTGGCACAAGTAGGCAATCAGCAAATCGATGTTAGTCAAGCACCCGTGCTTGTAAATCCAATTGTTTCTGAAGAAAAAGTATATAATGCCATCTCTACTGCTACAGCAAATGGTAGTGCACCGACATTACTAGCCGTACCTGCTTGGGTAGGTGCACTAATCGGTGGTTTCATTGTATTTTTAGCATCTTCAAACATACTTAAAAAGGAAATGCTTACACGTAAACAAACATTACGCCTAATTGGTGGACAGATTTTATTTGGTGTGATTATTGCCTTATTCTCGGGCTTTACCGTGGCAACACTGGCACTTTTAGCTGGTATTAATATGCCAAGTTACCTCTTAGTTGCTTTCTTTGTATCTTTTGCAGCGTTCTGTTTCTTCTTATTAGTATCCGCTATTACTGCATGGATCGGAAAGCCAGCCATTACATTATTCATGGTTGTCATGCTTCTAGGTATGGGTGTGCTAATGACACCACAAGAAATGTTGCCAAGTTTCTTCGTCAACTTCATTCGTCCATGGGTACCGATTCGTTTTGCTTCTGAAGGGTTACGTGATATTTTCTACTTTGGTAGTGGCTTCTATACTGGGCAATCATTCAATACGATTTTAGGTATTGGTATTGTAGGTTTAGTTATATTCCTACTCTCCATTTTTAAACCAGTAAACGTACCAAAAACTAATACAAAATAAGAGAATTGACTTCGACTCAATTAGATTAACCGGTATTAACATCTTTCAAAACATAAAAAAACCAATCCTATAAGGTTGGTTTTTTTATTGTCTTACCTTTTTAATCCGGATGTGATTAGGAGTTCATAAGATTAAACATGTTACAATCAAGTTATGAAGAACAGTTGGAGTGAGTAGAGATGAGTAAACGAGAACAACAAAAGCAACAACGCCGTGAAAATATTATCAAGATTGCAACGGACTTATTTTTGGAGCAAGGTATACAAACTATACAAATGCAAGATATCGCGACTGCTGCTGGCGTTGGAATAGCAACGTTATTCCGTTATTTCCCTAAAAAAGAGTATTTAGTGATTGCTGCTACAAATGCAATTACGGATAAAATGGCTACAGATGTAGGGGTGATTGTAGGGCAAACAATCACTGCATACGAAAAAATAGAGCAGATTTTAGATTATTATATAAAAGTAACGAAGGATCCACAGCTACGATTAGCGAAGTTTTTCGAGTCCTTTGATTTATATGAGAAAATAGCTGAGGAATCACCTGAGCAATATGCGGAATACTTATCTGCACGAAGCAAATTAGCAGATATCTTACTATCAGTAGGGGAACAGGGCAAGCAGGATGGCTCATTAAGAGCTGATGTTGATTTACATGTGTTTATGATGACAATGGTGCAAAACTTCACCATATTCGCTTATAAATCAAGGCTGACAAAGCACGATGCCCATCTTTCGTCGTTGCTTTCTGCAGACAAGCAATTGTTGATAATGAAGGATGTCTTTTTGCGTTATATCCGGCCATTATAAATAAGGGTCATAAGAATTGACAATTTAAGAGTAAAGTTGTTTACTAGTAAGTATAAAAGTGATAGTCAGCTATCACTTTATACGAAACTTAGGAGGCCATTTACATGAGTCGTTTATCAGGTAAAGTTGCAATTATTACAGGAGCTGCGCAAGGTATGGGTGCAGCACATGCAAAATTATTCGTTGAGCACGGTGCAAAAGTCATTTTAACAGATTTAAATGAGGAAAAAGGAAATGCATTTGCAGCTGAGTTAGGTGAGAATGCTCTTTTTGTAAAACAAAACGTAACATCTGAAGAGGATTGGGCAACTGTTATTACAAAAGCAGAAGAAGCTTTTGGTCCAGTGAACATTTTAGTAAACAATGCCGGTATTACAATGGCTAAAAATATGCTTGATATTACAGTAGAAGAATACCGTCGTATCGTTGATATTAACCAAGTTTCTGTTTTCTTAGGGATGAAAACAGTAGTAGCTTCTATGATGAAAGCTGGTGGCGGTTCCATCGTCAACATTTCTTCTATGAACGGCTTAGTTGCTGGGGCTGTTGGTTACACTGATACTAAATTTGCCGTACGTGGTATGACAAAAGCAGCTGCAATTAACTTAGC